>JAUIGC010000262.1 GCA_030429835.1 Bacteroidia bacterium | reverse complement strand
TTGGCCCAAAAGCTGGAAAAGGAAAAGGGATTTACTTCGAACGTAAGTGGAGGAATCAATTATTTGGGCAATATGTTCAACTACCAAGGTCCAATGGTTTGGATGTATGATTTAACGTATGACACGGACACATCGCGAGAAGAAATCTTAAGCGCTATTGATGAAGTTATGAACGGATTAAAGGATTCTGTTGATCAAAAAATGATCGACCAGGCCATCATAAAAATAAGGTCACAATTGTATGATGACATTGGCGGAACATTTGGATTGGGAAGGGCAGATTTATTGGCCTCCTTTGCACTCTTCGACGATAATCCCGCAAGAATAAATACCTTGGAAGATTCCTTTAAGGAAATCACCCCTGAAATCGTCAAAAAAACTATCGACGAATACCTTACAAAAACAAACAGAACCGTTTTAACGGTTAATCCACTTTTGGCAGAAAACGATAAAACTCAATCCTGATGAAACACTTTATTTTATACATAATCGTCCTATGTTCTTCCATTGGAATTTCGGCACAAGAAAAGGAAATGCCACCAAAAGGGGGAGAGCCAAAGAATTTCGCACTACCGGAAAAGGAAATAGTTTCTTTTGACAACGGACTCACTTTGGTCATGATTCCTTACGGTTCAATTCCGAAGGCGACTATTCGTTTTAGTGTAAAGACAGGGAATATTGACGAAAACGAGAACCAAGTATGGCTGGCGGATCTTTTGGCCGACCTATTGGAGGAAGGAAGCACTACGAAAACCAGCAAACAAATTGCCGATGAGATGGCCGGTATGGGAGGAAACCTGAACATAGGTGTCGGTCTTCATACCTCCTCCATTAGCAGTTCCGTACTTTATGAATTCGCTCCGCAAGCTATTAAGGTCATGGCGGATGTTCTTAAAAATCCAAAATTCCCCGAAAGTGAGCTAGGCCGACTAAAAGATAATATGAAGCGTGATTTATCCGTCAGGTTATCCCGCCCACAAGCACAAGCCAGTAGAGACTTTTATGCAACCATTTATCCGGACCATCCCTATGGAAGAGTCTATCCTACGGATGAGATGATAGATTCCTATACCGTGGAGGATATCAAAGCTTTTTATGAAGGTCATTTTGGAGCCTTAAGGACCACGGTTTATGTCGCTGGAAATTTTGATAGCAACGCCGTTAAAACTGCCGTTGAAAATTCCTTGGGCGATTGGAAAAAGGGTACAGAGGCAGAATACAACGTTGCTGAACCCATGACGTCCAGTGAAATCAAAATTATAGACCGTCCTGATGCTCCACAATCCACTATCTATTACGGGTTGCCCACCGTAGGTCCATCCGATGATGATTATATAGCTCTGGACGTAACCAATTCTATATTGGGAGGTTCTTTTGCCTCCAGGATTACCAGTAATATTAGAGAGGACAAGGGATATACCTATTCTCCCTACAGCAGTTTGGATACAAATTACAAGAGTGGGGTTTGGTATGAATCTGCTGATGTTACTACGGAACACACAGGTGCCTCCTTGGCAGAAATCCAGAAGGAAATCAAGCGCTTACAGGAAGAACCACCTAGCCAAGAAGAATTGGATGGCATCATTAATTATGAATCAGGAATATACGTGCTACAAAACTCAACCCCTAATGGCATCATAGGCCAATTGATATTTTTGGACACCCACGATTTGGATGAATCCTTCCTTACCAATAAGGTGAAAAACATGCACGCCATTACACCTGAAAAAGTCCAGGAGATGACTCAAAAGTATATTAAGCCGGAAAACATGACCTTAATAGTTGTGGGAGATAAGGCCAAAATACAGGACCAAGTCATGGAAACGGTTCAAAAACCTTTAAAGCAGTAAAATGACAATAAAAAGGGGCGAAAATTTTCGCCCCTTTTTTTATTCGACTTTAGGTCAACTCTTTCCTTTAATTTTTTTTGGGAAGACAATTAAATAATTCCCAAAAATCTCTCGATGAGGGTTTTATCTAATCAATTTTTTATACTTGATACGTTTGGGCATTAAATCACCCCCTAGTCGTTTTTTCTTGTTCTCCTCATAATCTGAGAACGATCCCTCAAAGAAATACACCTCAGAATTCCCTTCAAAGGCCAATATATGGGTACATATACGATCTAGGAACCATCTATCGTGCGATATAACAACAGCACAACCCGCAAAATTTTCTAAACCTTCTTCCAGCGCCCTAAGGGTATTAACATCCAAATCGTTCGTAGGCTCATCCAAAAGCAAAACGTTTCCTTCCTCTTTCAAGGTCATAGCTAAATGCAAGCGGTTTCGTTCCCCTCCAGACAACATACTCACCTTCTTGTTCTGCTCACTTCCAGAAAAGTTGAATCGACTCAAATATGCACGGGAATTCACCTGTCTACCGCCCATCATAATCAATTCCTGCTCATCGCTAAAGTTCTGCCAAATAGTTTTTTCAGGGTCGATATTGGAATGACTTTGGTCCACATAGGCAATCTTTGCTGTATCGCCGACAATGAACTCTCCTTTATCGGGAGTTTCCTCACCCATGATCATTCTGAAAATTGTGGTCTTACCGGCTCCGTTAGGTCCAATAATACCTACGATACCCGCCTGAGGTAATTTAAAATTCAAATCCTCATATAACAATTTATCGCCAAAGGCTTTGCTGACACCTTTGGCCTCGATGACATTAGTCCCCAAACGTGGTCCGTTAGGAATATAGATCTCCAACTTTTCGTCCAGTTGTTTTTGGTCTTGGCTCATCAACTTATCATAATTATTAAGTCGGGCCTTTTGTTTGGTCTGTCTTCCCTTAACGCCTTGTCTCACCCATTCCAACTCGCGTTCCAAGGTCTTTTGACGCTTGGATGCCGTTTTGCTTTCTTGGGCCAATCTTTTGGATTTTTGGTCTAGCCATGAAGAATAATTGCCCTTCCAAGGTATTCCTTCTCCCCTATCCAATTCCAAGATCCAACCGGCAACATTATCCAAGAAATATCGGTCGTGGGTAACTGCGATTACCGTTCCTTTATACTGAGCTAAATGATGCTCCAACCAGTGTACGGACTCTGCATCCAAATGGTTCGTTGGTTCATCTAGCAAAAGAATTTCAGGTTCCTGTAACAATAAGCGACATAGGGCCACTCTTCTTCTTTCTCCTCCGGACAATACCGATATCTTTTTATCACCTTCAGGAGTTCGTAAGGCATCCATGGCGATTTCCAGTTTGGTATCCAATTCCCAAGCGTTGGAAGCATCGATTTTATCCTGAAGCACAGCTTGCTTGTCCATCAACTTCTGCATCTTGTCCGCATCCTCATAGACTTCTGGAAGCCCGAACATATCGTTGATTTTGTTATACTCGTCCAGAATCGCCACGGTTTCCGAAACGCCTTCTTTTACGACTTCCAAAACCGTCTTACTTTCATCCAATTCAGGTTCCTGCTCCAAATACCCCACATTATATCCCGGGGAGAAAACTACATCACCCTGAAAATTTTTATCTACTCCCGCAATGATTTTTAACAAGGTAGATTTACCCGAACCATTAAGTCCAAGAATGCCTATTTTGGCACCATAAAAGAAACTTAGATAAATATCCTTTAGAACAGGGGTATTAGCCGTTTTAAAGGTCTTAGTGACTCCGGACATTGAAAAAATGACCTTC
>JAUIGC010000038.1 GCA_030429835.1 Bacteroidia bacterium | reverse complement strand
ACCGTAATCAATAAGCTCGAGGCAGGTGATATTCCTTATGATTCCATTAATTATCACCTAGGACGTGTTATGTTGGCCAGGCGTATCGTGTTAGTGGATAATGGCTACCAATTGATTAAGAAATTAGGAATAGAACTTCTACAAGATCAAGATCTTCGGAATAAGTTGACCAGTTATTATACCACTACCATAACAGAAATCAATGATGATACCAATGACGACGATTTTGAGTTTCGCACCGTGTTACTCCCATATGCCCGCAACCATTTTAGAGATTATACTTGGGGCACAGAAGCTATCCCCGCAGATTATGAACAACTCAAATCGGATCTTTACTTTCTCACTTCCCTGAAGATAAATATTGGAAACGAGGAAGGTACCCTTCTTGACTTACGGGAAGGAAATCGGGCCATCCAAGAACTGCTACCCATACTTGACAAAACCCTGTCCTCCTATCAAAAAGGAAACTAATACTATCGCATCATGATTAAAATCTTTAGAAAAATTCGTCAAAACCTTTTAGCAGAGGGTAAAACCACCAAATACTTTAAATATGCTTTAGGTGAGATTATCCTAGTGGTCATTGGTATTTTAATTGCGCTACAAGTGAACAATTGGAACGAAGAAAGAAAGAACAATGAAGTTAAACAATCCTTGATAGAAAATTTAATTGCTGATTTGAAGGAGGACATCCAAAACTTAGAGACACTAAATACCATAAATACCAACGCCGAAAATGAAGGATTTTACCTCGCCTCCTATTTAGACGATTCACTAAAGGAAATAGATACCTTAAGGCTCACAAATTCAATCGTATTTTGTGGTTACATTCCCAATAAATCCCTTATATCCTCTACCTATAACGACTTGATCAACAGTAATAATATTCACCTATTCAATGATGTGAAATTAAAAAAGCTTTTGGACGAATATTATGTAAACAATTCTTGGTTTCAACTCTTGAATTCCCGAATCCTCAAAACAGTCTGGTATGATTACCGTGATGAAATGTCTAAATTTCATAGTCCAAGGCTATATCAGGATTTCTATACATTCCAAAAACCGATTGAATCCAATGTTTCTAAATACCATGTACAATGGAATCAAATCAAGAACAATGATTATTTAAAAACTCAAGTGGGAATGATAGGCGCTTACAGAATATTGATAAGGCAAGATTTTGAAAAATATACCCAAAAGGCCAAAACCATCTTAAAATATTTAGAAGAAACATAATAGCAACGATTTCAATGTTTATTGGTGTTAAAAGCAAGAAACGACAAGGACATCCAAAACTAATATTTATTAAAAAGACCCACCATTGACCCATGATAAAATTCTTTAGAAAAATTAGGCAAAACCTCCTTTCGGAAGGAAAAACAGCAAAGTACCTAAAATACGCCATTGGTGAGATTGTATTGGTGGTCATTGGGATCTTAATCGCCTTGCAAATCAACAATTGGAATGAGGAGCGACTTGAGAATAAACGCGAAAAAATAACAGTACAGAATCTGCATACCGAGTTCCGCGAGAACTTAAGGGACTTGGATTCCATAAATACCATTTTACAACGCACCATTTTGGCTACGGAAACCATTTTTGGAAAGTTTAAAGAAGAAAGCCTACAAGAAACAGACCCAATTGACAGCCTTTTGCATTATGTCATAGAAAGTCCTTCTTGGAAGCCCAGTGAATTTGTCTTGAACGACCTGCAGAACTCTGGCGGACTCTCAAAATTGAACAATCCGGAGCTTAAAATACTATTGTTCAATTGGTCCCGATTTTTTAAGGAACTGCAGGAAACGATGGATCAAACCGAAAAAACGAATATCAATTTGATTGAATATATAAAGGAACATGGTTCACTCAGAAACATAGATACCAAATCCAAAACATTTCCATACAGGCGCTCACAACTAAGAATGAACAATGCATCGTTGCTTCAAAATATTCAATTTGAAAACTATATCGATGACAAACTCTATGTCCTTAAAGAGTCTGAAATTGCCTATACCCAAGCCAAAATATTAATACAGAAAATCTTGAAGGAAACAACTATAGAGTAAAAAGCCCCTGAAATAGACAAAAACCAATCAAACCAACTATGAAAAACTTTCCAAATGCTTTTGTCATTATTATTGGAGGAATACTGTTGGCGTGGACCCTTACCTACATCATCCCTCAGGGAAGCTATCAACGAATTACCGATGAAGCATCTGGAATTACTACGGTAGTCGGGAATTCATACCAAGAAATGGATGGATATCATTTATCCGCCTTTGATATGATGTTGACCATACCAAGGGGCATAGCAGAAACGGCAGATGTGGTCATTCTTATCTTACTTTTGGGTGGATGCTTTTATGTTATTGAAAGGACAGGGGCCCTTTCCAAGGGGCTTCATAAACTAGTACGGTTGCTCAGGGGTAAGGAAATGCTTTCCTTGGTAATCGTGTCCTTGTTGTTTACGGCCGCTGGCGTAACTATTGGAATGCAGGAGGAAGTCATTGCCATGACCCCCGTTTTGCTCATTTTTGGAAAGAGTATGGGCTTTAATAGCTTTACCACCGTTTCCATGAGTTACGGCTCCACGGTCATTGGCAGTACCTTTAGTCCTTCGAACCCATTTGGGGTAATCGTTGCCCAACAAGAAGCGGGTATTCCATTACTATCCGGGAGTGGATTTCGAATGATTGTATTATGTATTGCTTTTTTAATTTGGATGACCTATTTGATATACTATACCAAAAATCATAAAATAGAAAAGGAGGATACAAGCCTTTCCGACGAACAGATGGATTTAAGTTCCAAAATCATACTCTCACTGTTATGTCTTGTTTTTGGAATCGTTACCTACGGGCTATTGCAATGGGATTGGGGGTATATGGAAATTTCCGCCGCCTTCTTTGCTTTGGGCGTTGCCTCAGGACTTCTAGGAAAACTGGGTGCTAATGGTACGGGCGAAGCCTTCGTTTCCGGATTTAAGGAAATGATTTTTGCGGCCATGATCATTGGCTTGGCGAACAGCATTTCCATGGTCCTGAAAGAGGGCATGATCATCGACACCATTGTGTACGGACTTTTTGGACCCTTAAAATATGTTTCCGCTTCGGTTTCCGGGGTACTCATGATGGTTTCACAAGCTATTTTACACCTCCCCATTCCCAGTTACACGAGTCAGGCCATTCTGACCATGCCCATTTTAGTACCCCTTTCGGATTTAATCGGCATTTCCAGACAGACGTGTGTGTTGGCCTACCAATATGGGGCCATTATGGGGGACTTGATCGTGCCCACGAATGGGGCATTGATGGCCATTTTGGCCGTTTGCGGTATTCCCTATAACAAATGGTTCCGATTTGCCTGGAAACCTTTGTTACTTATGCTGGCATTGGGAGGGATAAGTATCGTTATGGCCATTTATATGGGGTATAATTAAGGGCTCTACTAACCTAAGGCCTTATACGCCTTTAATACATTTTCGATTTTTGCTTCCTTTTCGGGGTCTATCCATTGCCGTTCCGGTTTTTCCTGCAACCATTTTAAAGTGCGCTTTATGCCTTCGGAATACGGAATCGTTGCTTTAAAACCGGGAACAAAGGTTTTGATCTTGCTATTATCGAACAACACACTTTCTGCCTTGTCCGCCAACAGACTTCCCGTAAAGGAAGGTTCAATCTTACAAATAAAATCGGATGCAATGTGTACGATATTTGCCTCCTTGCCCAATGCCTCTGCCGTAATCTTATAGATCATGTTCCAACTCAAAACCTCATCAGACGTTATATGGAACGCGTGCCCAATGGCGGTGGTAAGCCCTAGCAAACCAACGAAACCCTTCGCAAAATCGTCTGCATGGGTCACCGTCCATAAGGAAGTACCATCACCATGAACGATAATTTCTTTCCCCTTCAGAATTCGGTCAATAACATTGTATTTATCAAAACCTCCAATGGCCAAGGGGGTCACCGTATCATAGGTATGGGAAGGTCGTACGATAGTGATAGGAAAACCCGTTTCCTGATAGGCCTTCTTTAACCGTTCCTCGCACAATATTTTATTATGGGAATAGTCCCATAGATTGTTACGGAGCGGAGTAGATTCGGTAATGACCGGATAGGTCAATGGGGTTTGGTAACACGAGGCCGAACTGATGAAAATATATTGTTTCGTTTTTCCCTGAAACAGTTCCAGGTCACGCTCAATATCTGCCGGTGTAAAGGCAATCCAATTGACCACCACGTCCCATTCATGTTTCTTTAATTCGGACAATGTTTCCGGCTTATGGATGTCCCCGATGATGGAATGGGCACCTTCTATGTCTACTTTGGCCTTGCCTCTGTTCAGCAGGTATAAATCCATTCCTTTGGCCACGGCCAAGCGACTACTCGGAGTACTGATGTTTCCCGTTCCTCCAATAAATAATACTTTCATTTATATGCTATTTAATTTAAAATCAATAATCTACCAATATTCAATTCACTATACACTCGAAATATCCCGATAAAAAGTCAGGCCGTTCTTAAAAGGGTCATAAAAGGCGAATTCCTTCGTTCCCCAAGCCGTTTCCCGTAATAAGGTATGGGAATGGAACACATCCTTTTCGGCATATTCATCGTACAGCCCTTCAATGTTTTGGGTCACGATCCGCAACATCGGGCGGTCGATATCAAAATCCCATTCCTTTCGGTCGTGCCATTGTAAATGGATCTCTACATCGTCCCGAATGACGCCTGCATATTTGGGATTTTTGGAATCGTCCGCAAAGGCAATCCGGAATCCCAATCGGTTTACATAAAAGTCCAGCGCATCCAAAACATCCCACACGGGAAGCACCGGATGTATCTGGTGCAAATGAATTTTCTCCTTCATAGGGTCAAGTTATAAAATAAATGGTTGTTCGTTGTTCGTTTTTCGTTCTTGGCTTACTTAAACTACGCTCAAGATAAACCAAAGTTGAGAGGTTATTTGGAATTCATGGACCTATAATCAGGTCTCGCATCTCGACTGCGCTCGATATGAGCGCTCCACCTGAGCATAGGTTTTTACAGAATACATTTTACTGCGCATTTTCTTGACAATAACTTAAAACTTATACCTGGGAACTTAAAACTTTTAACCGTTAAATCCGTAAATTGATGCTTCAAACTAAACAAGCACCAACATATGAAGAATTGTATCGGCATCATCGCCTTTCTCCTCTGTTTAACCACTGTATCGGCACAGACCAAAACCAACCTTGAACTCACGGATATCTTCGACTACGAGTTTGTATCGGACCCACAAATATCGCCGGATGGCTCCAAAATCATCTATGTGCGTAATTTTAAGGACATCATGACGGACAAAAACCTGTCCAACCTTTGGATCGTGAATTTTGACGGCAGCCAAAACCGACCCTTAACTACGGGAAACCACAACGACTACTACCCCCGATGGTCGCACGATGGCAAAAAAATCATCTTTAAATCGAATATGGCCGATGAAAAGATGAAACTCTACCTCATGTGGCTGGATACCAAGGAGACCGCACCGTTGACCAATACACCAAAAGCACCCGGAGCGGTAAGCTGGTCGCACGATGACCGCTACGTGGCGTTCAATATGTTCGTGCCCGCCAAGGACGAATCCCTCATTAAAATGCCCGCAAAACCGGAAGGTGCCAAATGGAACACCCCACCTACCTATATCGATAAAATGAATTATCGGGGCGACGGTCAGGGCTATTTAAAAGCAGGCAACGACCAATTGTTTACGCTTTCCATCAACGGGGGAACCCCAAAGCAGTTGACCTCCTCGGAGTATGACCACGGTGCACCGGTATGGTCCCACGATGGCAAAAGTTTGTTTTTCTCGGCCAATTTCCATCCGGAAGAAGATTTTGAACCGGCCAACTCTGAGGTATTTGAATTAGACCTTAGCGATAACAGTGTATCCGCACTTACCGACAGATTTGGCTCGGACGATTCGCCTACACTTTCCCCCGACGGTAAAATAATCGCCTACACGGGTAACGACGATACTTTTCAAGGTTATGAGTTGACCCAATTGTATGTGATGGATACCGATGGCAGCAATTCCCGATTGCTTTCGGGCGATTTTGACCGGGACATTGGCAATGTACAATGGGCCAGTGACGGCAAGGGTCTCTATTTTCAATATGACGAGGAAGGGGATTCCAAAATAGGACACATCACGTTGGACGGCAAAGTCACTACCATAGCAGAAGGTCTTGGCGGACTCTCCCTGGGAAGACCCTATAATGCGGCCGACTTTACAGTGTCCAACAACGGAAAGTTCGCCTATACCTTGGGCGGCACGCAACACCCATCAGATTTGGCCGTAGCCGATAAAAAAGGAACAAAACGACTTACCTTTTTAAACGATGACTTATTTTCTTTCCGAAATTTGGGCGAGGTGGAAGAAATCTGGTGGAACTCTTCCTTCGATGACCGAAAAATTCAAGGGTGGATCGTAACCCCACCGAATTTTGACCCCAATAAAAAATATCCGTTTATCCTGGAAATCCACGGTGGACCCTTCCAAAGTTATGGTTCTGTCTATAGTGCCGAGATTCAGGCGTATGCAGCAGCAGGCTACGTAGTGTTGTATTCGAATCCGCGTGGTAGTACCAGTTACGGGGCGGAATTCGGGAACCTCATCCACCACGATTATCCCAACCACGATTACGAGGATCTCATGAGCGGTGTGGATGCCGTGATTGCCAAAGGCTATGTGGATACCGATAATCTGTTCGTGACCGGTGGTAGCGGTGGCGGTGTGTTGACCGCGTGGATCGTGGGCAAAACGGACCGCTTTAAGGCCGCCGTAGTGGCCAAGCCCGTCATCAACTGGACCAGCTTTGTACTTTATGCCGATGGGGCCGCCTTCTTCTCCAAATACTGGTTTGGGAAGAAACCTTGGGAAGACCCGGAAAACTATTTCAGACGCTCTCCCCTCTCCTATGTGGGCAACGTGACCACCCCAACGATGTTGTTGACCGGGGAGGAAGACTATAGAACCCCCATTGCGGAATCGGAGCAATTCTATACCGCATTAAAGCTGGAAGGGGTGGAAACCGCCATGGTGCGTATTCCCGGTTCCGGTCACGGTATCGCCAACCGGCCCAGCAATTTGGTCGCCAAAATCGCCTCGGTATTGGCCTGGTTCAACAAATACAAAACGGATTAACGCGGCATACAAGATGATTAAAAAAGGATCTTTTACGATGTTGATGGTTTTTATGACCGCCCTAGGGTATTCCCAAGCATTTAAGGTCATGTCCTACAACATTAAGTACGACAATGTAAACGATACCGTAAACAACTGGAATTTTAGAAAGGAGGCCATGGTACAATTGGTACAGCATTATGGCCCCCATTTTGTGGGCATGCAGGAAGTGGTACACAACCAATTGGAATATTTGGACGAGCACCTGCCGGACTTCGCCTATATTGGTGTGGGCCGGGACGATGGCAAACAAAAGGGCGAGTACTCCCCTATTCTCTATAACAAAAATGTATTTGAACTGATCCAAGCCAATACCTTTTGGCTCTCTCCCACCCCGGAAAAAGTTTCCAAGGGTTGGGATGCGGCCTTGGAGCGTATCTGTACTTACGGACGGTTTAAGGACATCCAAAGCGGGAAGGAACTGTATGTGTTCAACACCCATTTTGACCATGTGGGAGAAACGGCCCGGGCTAACTCCGTACAGCTCATTTTACGTAAGATACAGGAAATAAATACCGAAAACCTACCCGTGGTGGTGACCGGGGATTTTAACCTCCAGCCGGACTCCGAACCCATACAGTTGATGCAACGGGAGCTCAAGGACGGGCAAACCGCTACCCAAGCCCCTTTTTATGGCCCTACGGGCACCTTTAATGGCTTTGACCCGGATATGGTCTTGGACCGCCGTATCGACTATATTTTTGTAGAAAATTTAGAGGTGCAACGCTATCTCCATATTGACGACCGTATGGAAAACAACAAACATATCTCGGATCATTTACCTGTGTTGGCGAATTTGTTTTTCAAATAAAATCTCATTTATTACACTTGTGAAAATATACTAATTAGGTAAGTATAAAAGATTTCTTTTGATAAGTGCCTTTGGAAATTATCCTATTTAAATAAAATTGTTTGTGCCCTAAATCTATTGCAATGAATAAATTCGTGAATATCTTATTTTTATTTTTAATTGTTCCTAGCCTATTTGCCAATTCTGGCGAGGTGACCATTTCTGGCCAAGTTCAAAATAAATCCGCAAATTCAATTTCCATTTCTTCTTTAAATAATCGGGATTTAATGGATGCCGAGCTGGATTCCGAAGGGAAATTTAAAATGAAGGCCACCGTAGAAGATGGTTATTACCTCTTAAACTATGGACGAAATACAGCGTATGTTTATTTATATCCTGAAGACAATCTATTCATTTTTTTCGACGCCAAATTTTTTGAAAACACCCTTAATTTCGAAGGTGTGGGCTCTGAAAGAAATAATTATTTGGCAAGAAAAGCTGAAAAAGACTCAGAACTCACAAAGGATTTAGAGGCATTTTATAAGGTCGACGAAACCAAATATCTTTCGAATATTAAAAATGTTAAGAACACTCATTTGAATGCTCTGTCAACATATGATGTCGAAACTTTTTTTATTGACGATGAGACTAAATCACTGGAATACGAGCGACTACTTTCAATTCAGAACTATGAGTCCAATTATACTTTTTACCTAGGTGATGATATAGAAGCAAGTCGAGGGTTTTACAAGGCCGTTGAAGTTTTGAATACCAATAATAAAGTAGATTACAGAAAACAACCCTATTACAGATATTTGGTGAACTCCATTTGGAGTAAGCGAATAGATGATGCGTCAAATGTAAACGAAATGCTCAAAGTTTTACGCAGGGTGCCCTCTCAAGAAGTTGCAATAAGCCTTGTAAACGGATTCTATTCTAAAATATCATCAAAAAACGAACGCTCAAAAGACTATCTTGAATTGATAAAAAAGGTAACCAGTCACAAACCTTTTATTGAGGCAGCAGAAAAGAGATATCAAGAGGTTAAATCATCCAAAGGTCTTGCGGTTGGAAATACTTCTCCAGGATTTAGTTACGAATCAGTTGATGGAAAAATAGTTAATCTGAGCGATTTTAAGGGGAAATATATTTACATAGATGTTTGGGCTACTTGGTGTGCCCCTTGTATAAAACAAATACCTTATCTAAAAGAACTGGAGAAAAGATACCACAATAAAAATATTGCCTTTGTGAGCATTTCTGTGGATAAAGCAGAAGTAAAGGAGACCTGGAAGCAAATGATAAAAGACAGGCAATTAGGCGGCGTCCAACTTTTCTCAGATAAATCTTTTGATAGTGACTTCCTTAATACATATGCTGTGAACTCTATTCCGCGTTTTATAATAATTGACCCAGACGGCAAGGTGTTAGAAGCTGAAGGGCCTAGACCGTCCTATGATAAAACAAAAGTTTTATTGGATGAGTTATTGGATTAAGAACTCTGAACATTGAACTATTTGAAATCTTGCATAGAGCTTCATTGATCACGACCTACTTTTGTTTTTTGTCTTTATAGGCCACTTAAGCCCCTCTACATGGTCCTACGGGCACTTTTAACGGCTTTGTCCCGGATATGGTCTTGGACTGGCGTATCGACTATATTTTTGTCGAAAATCTACAGGTAAAAAGTTATCTCTATATTGACGATCGTATGGAAAATAACAAACATATCTCGGATCATTTACCGGTGTTGGTGGAGTTAGAGATAAAATAAAAATCTTATTCCAAGATTGGAATTGCCACAAAATATCAAATGCATGTTACAGTGGCCTTTTATTCAATTAAAGCCCCAATAGGAAGGTACTACCAAGGTATGCTAGGTAGATATTTCCATTCTAGACGAGGGTCAGGTTCCATTAATCAAAAATCAAGTCATTGTATTGAAAATAAACATCAGGATTAGACTTGAATTTCGATTCCTTAAGTCTTGTGTATAGTTCTACATTTCTATTTTCTTTTACTATCTCTGATAGATAATCATCATAGTTTGAAATTCCTTCAAATCTGCTTAATTCAGAATGCTGAATTTTAAATGAATTTGAATTATATTTTTCCAAGAAAATGGGGTTATTTATATTTTGGGGGATTTTAGGGATTTTTACAGTATTGATGTTTTTACTGTTAAAAACCAATCTCCAATCATAAACCTCGTTTTCATTATCTTCCCGCAATTGAATTCTTCCTACAGAATGACCTTCTCCAACTTTATTTAAGACTATTCTATTGTTTTCAACAATAGGGTCCAAAGTCCATTCAGGTATGGTAATTTCATCTTGAGGGATACCTGTCCCCTTCATATAAAAGTTTGCCAAATGAAGCTCGTGTCTGTAAGCATAAAATGAATCATTATAGCTGTAATTAACTATGTTCTTATTCACTAGCTGTTTACTTGTAATTGTATGAAAGTTATTAAGTTCAAAATCCAACTCGTTTTCATATCCATATATCACTACAAAGTCGTTGGGGGTTGGCCATTCTTCGAAATTTAGATATGATATACTTCCTGCTTTTGAATTAATATTTTCAAAATTGTTTGCATTAAGCTGAAAGTCCGAAGGGAGTGGTTTATCTATTAGGAGATAATAATAATCGACAGGGTCACTACTCAGCGTATAACTTAAATAAATTTTATCTGTAGTTCTATTACTTGAAGTGACAGGATTTGTAATACTATATATCCATTCCCCTTCATCTTTATATAAGGAAGTACCATAATCTATACCTGCTCCTAATACATATCTGACAGTTTCGAAATTAACCGCATTGTAGACTATGCTTTCTCCCCCGCTGAACCTTTCCGGTACGTTAAGGTTAATAAAACTAGGGTTTTCGATTTTAAGATTTTGATAAGTGGTGGCGTAAGACCAATTTATACCGTTCCAATCCGTTTCCTCGGGATTGTAGGTCATAAAGGTAATCATGAATTCGTTGTTCACATCAAAATCCTCAGGAGCGTATATTTTAATCGACCTTGTGTCCGTAGTAATTGGCTCCAAGGTATCTTCCAAATAATTACCCTCCATATCCGAGGCAAAGACGTAAACATTTTGTAAAAAGGAGTTTAAAAGACCTTCAGGAATATTTACTGTCAAAAGAACAGTTTTGGTTATAATGATTATGTCTTGTTCTTGTTCTGTTTGGTTGCCATTTCCGTCCGTTGCCACAACTCTAAGTATTGCGCTTAAATCTGAATTGCTTTTACCAGATATCGAAGTATATTCCATCAGGTCAACAGTTATAGTGAAGGGCGCTGTATTGTCTTCACCAACTTTAATATCATTTATAAAAGCTTCAACCTTGGTGATACCATTAGCATCTTTTGCCTCAATATTAATAACCAATGTTTCCGAGACCGTAACGGAACCATTTGGGGAAGTTTGGGTACCAGCAATTGAAAAGTTTAGTGTAGGCGCAAAATCCTCTGGAATAGTTTGCTCATCCTTCGATGAACAGGAAATCATAATGATTGATGAAATAATAAAGCCAAGGAAAAAAGTAAGACGCATACTTAATAAAAGGTTGTTGTTCAAGAATTAATAACGGACTTCCTATAGCTATATTTTGTGGATTTCAAATTATTAAATCAGCTGACATAAAATAACAATCCCCTATTGTTATTGTCTTATTTTTTGTTGACATCCCGTCAAGATAGCGCAGATTAATCGTTAACGAAGGGAAAAAATCAGAGCTATCGGGTTTAACGTAAGATACAGGAAATAAATACCGAAAACCTACCTGTAGTGGTAACCGGGGATTTTAACTTGGAGCCGGACTCCGAACCCATACAATTGATGCAACAGGAGCTTACGGACGGGCAAAGCGCTACCCAAGCCCCTTTTTATGGCCCTACGGGCACCTTTAACGGTTTTGATCCCAATATGGTCTTGGACCGACGTATCGACTATATTTTTGTGGAAAATTTAGAGGTACAACGCTACCTCCATATTGATGACCGTATGGAAAACAACAAACATATCTCGGATCATTTACCGGTGTTGGCGGAGTTGGGGATGGAATGAATGTGGTTATAAAATTAAGGATTTTTAATACAATGTTTTAGGTGCCAGTATAGGTTAGAAATTAAATCCAACCCCTAAATTTATGTAGCTATATTCCGGTATAGTAAAGTTGAATCCTCCTCCAGTATCTAAAGCAAAATTTCCAAAAACGAAAGTTACCCCAGTTTCTACGCTGGCTTCATCCCAAAGAGGATTATAACCTGAGCCAAGATAACCACGTAATTTATTAGTAATAGATTTAACGACGCCAGCATTTAGAAATGCATCACCTTCCACCGTCTCAAAATCATATGTTGCACTGACATAAAATCCCCATGATTTACAATATGAATACTTAATGCCGTATGGGCTAAAAGGAATATGAGAATAATACATTAAAGTATTTTTAAATTCAAAATCTCTTTTAGCCTTCATTTGGTTATCGCTCGATTTTCCATCATTTTTTAATTGAGCAAATGTAAGTGTTGGGATTGTTGCCAATAGTAGTATAAAAACAATATTTTTCATGATTCCAGTTGAAGAAGATTATTAATTACCGTAGATCCATTTTTTGTCATTTAGATTATCTAATGTAGGTCTCATTAAAACCTAACGATTCGTGTGTGATTAGTAGTGGATTATTCATAGGGGCTGAACTTAGCCGAAGCCAAGAATATATTAGTCTAGTTTTAAAGATAATTGATTGCAGGAAGTTCCAAGAACTATTCAAAATATACTTAGTTATTTATTTCCGATTCTTAATTGCTTTTATCAGCTCGATTAATTCTTTAACTTTTGTGGCTAATTCTGTTTCTTCGATTTCATCTGGCATATGAACCACTCGGTTCCGAAAATTTATAATACTCGCAAGAGTATATTCTTCCAGTTCTGATAAATTTAATAGTTCAGTGAAATTTTTGAGTCTGAATATTTTAGGGCCTTTATTTATCACCAACTTATTGAAGTCAGCCCATGCCAAAAGAAAATCATCGATTCCGTATTTAATTCCATCAACTTCAACTTTTTCGTAAAATAGATTTTCAAATAAAATCTTGGCTATACTGGAATATGCTATTACTTTTTCCTTTTCAACTGTTATTCCATTCCCATCATGATACAGTTGATTCCTAATTTTATGATACCATTCTATTTCACCAAGTTCTATTCCAACAAGTTTTCCCTTGGCATGATTTTCCATTGCATCCAAAAGACTTGGAAAACTTTTTGTTGCTTCTTCATATATTTTTCTTGTTACACCTTGTAACCGGGTTATCCTTTTCGGTAGGCCTAAATAGGTCTTCAGCATTAATTCAACTGAATTGTCGATGGCTATCATTGCCATTCGATAATCAAAATCGGTCTCAAGGGCTAAATGCTCAAGACCATGCTTTAATAGCTCTTTTGGTCCTGTTTTCCAAGGTTCATTTTTCATTCAGCTTTAAATATACTTTTGTAATTTAATATTTGTACAAATACAAATAGTTCTATTCTAGGGGAAGTACTTTAAAAATCCTACAAAAAGTTGGTTTGGGCAAGGAAATGGGGAAATATGTGCCTTCGGCTACGCTCAGGCACCAGAATCGGCTCCCCTTGGACTTTAGTTTACCTTGAGCTTAGCCGAAAGGCTCAGGGCAGGCTGCTCAGTGACCGCGCCAAGGCAGCAATGAGGTGAGGTTATCGGTACTTACAAAACTTAATTTCGCAAGTCTCGATACTAAGCGGAATCAGCAGTGAGTGAGAACGGGGAGAATACTTATAACCATTGTCGCGCGGCGTTTTTATTTGCATTTTTCATTCAGTTCCTTTTCGTAAGATTCAGTAACGTTTGGATTGTTCATTTTTTTTGCCTTTTTGAGTAATTCCTTGGCATCTTTACAATCACCAATGTACATTTTCACAATTGAAAGTTTATAAACTGTATTTGAATCCTTTTTGTCAAATTCAAGTGATTTTTCTAAGTATTCATTGGCTTTTCTAAGAAACTCAGTAGAATTTCCTTTTCCATTTTCCAGACTTTCATAATATTCTCCAAGATACGTTGTTCCATAATCGGTTAAGATTTTAGAGTTTTTTGGGTCAATCTCCAATCCCTTATCATATTGTTCACGAGCCTTTTCCATAACCCCTAGATTGAAGAAAATTGTTCCAAAACCATAATAAGCATCAGAATTGTTGGAATCCAACATATATGCCTGATTAAATCGACGCATTGCAGTTACAAAGTCTCCTTTATCATATAAATAAGTAAAACCTAAATCACTCATTTTTTTACTCGCAGCATTTGTGTCTCCTTTATAATATTCCAAAATATCTTTTTTGAATTTTTCATCTTTCGATTTTTGCGATTCAGTTTTGTCAACATGTCCATACGCGGGTTGAAGACTAATATCATTATTTGCCATTTCATTCCACCTTTCATAATTGCTATTTTGAGCAAATGTGAAAACCGTGGTTAGAATTAAAAAAGCTGACAATTTTATTTTCATGATTTTTTGTTTAAATGACACACAACAATTGAACTTAAACACAATTATACTTATTGTCTATTTTAGGGGAAGTACTTTAAAAATCCTACAAAAAATTGGTTTGGGCAAGGGAAAGGGGAAATATATGGGTTCGCTTTCACTTCGGCTCCGCTCAGTGACCGCGATAAGGCACCAATGAGGTGAGGTTATTGGCAGTTACAAAACTTAATTTCGCAAGTCTTGGAAAATGGCGCCTTTAGTTACAGTCCCTATTGTGCTTTCGTTATTTTTTCAATTTTTCAAGTTCTTCTTCAATTCCATAAATCACGCTATCCACTGCCTTTACAGTTTCTATTTCTTCATCAATTATTTTACCTCTATTGTAGAGTGCTAACTGCAATGCCTTCATAAGCTCATTATCATTTAAAAACGTATCGTAATTAGCTATTCTTAATTTGTAAATAGCTATAGAGTCAGCATGTACAAACCCATATTTTGTGGGTTGACTATAATCCGCAATCAAATATTTGAATAGAAAAGGCCGAATAAGCTTTGTCATATTAATTTCAGCTTGTCTCATCCCAAGTTCATCATCCAATCGCTTTAAATTCAATTGAAATAAATTGGTTATGGCACTACGTAAACTGTCATTGGATAAGGTATTTAATCCAATGTTCTTCAAATTTTCAAAAGCACTTGTTTTTGGAATAATCTGAAATTCAAGACTGGAACTTGTCAGTGCCTCATAAATTTTTTGAGAATTTGATTTCTTATCATGAATATCAGTTATAAGCTGCTGACTTGATTTAAATATTTCTCTATGTTTGGAAATTGTTTCGTTTATATCACTTCTAGTTTGCAGTAAATCGCTTTTTAGTTCTGTGTAAATCTGCGCTTCTAGTTTTCGTGCTTTTCGATCTTCATTCCAATTATTAATCTGAAGGGCAATAAGAATACCAATAACTACAAGTATAATTTCTCCAATCGCGTATTTTAGATACTTTTCTGTTTTACCCTCGGAAAGTAGGTTTTGTCTAATTTGTCTGAAGAACTTAATCATATTTCAGGTTTCTTTTTCTTCCGCAAGCGGCTATCTCAACCAAATGTCCACCGGACATTTGATTTTGCTTTGCAAAATTTAGTTTCGATAATCTAAAGAATTTTATCATTGGTTATTGGTTGGTCCAGATAGTTGTCGGGAATGAAGCACAACGTCCCACATGAATGGCGTTGCGAGCAAAAGCTCACAATGAACATTTTATGCATTGCTGGGGTTCGTTTTAATTTTATTTATGATTCCAAGTTAACATCTATAGCATAGAGTGAAATTAGGTAAATACTGAATGCAGCAACAGAAACCAAATATGGCTTATAATTCCTTCCATTCTTTTTGTCCAAAAAAATTAAAGCCAGAAAGATAGCTATGACTATTAAATAAGGGATTTGCAACGGACCTAAGTTCTCTAACCCCAATAAAAAAAAGATGATTCTGCCTAAGGTTGGACCAACAAATATTAATGCAATGGCTATCATATATCTCATGTGTATTGCAACATCCTTTTTGTACTTTATTGCAAGAATATAAAACAGCATTAAGAGCGCAATATCAAAACTGGCGTTTAATGGAAAAAGCCCTTTTCCATATTCTTTAATCATTTGCGGAATAAAGGAAAGGATTAAAGCGAAGAAAACTAAATATGAAATTTTGCCAAATGTTCGATGGAGACTGAAATTTCTAGACCTTATCAACAAAGGTTGCACAATAAGAAGGGTAATCCATAATGAAGCTGTAAATGCATGTATGTGTGTATAACCATCAACTGTCCCAACAAATTCCGGAGATAAAACAAAGTAGGTTTTGTAAAACCCTAAGAAAGTTAGGGGAATGAATAACAAAAAGATAAAACCAATATTTCTATATTCCTTTTCCATTTTTTATCTTTTTAATAACCACCATCAATTGAATATGTATATAATTATGCCTAGTTGTTTTTTAGGGAAGTTCCTTAAAACTCCTACAAAAAATTGGTTTGGGCAAGGAAAAGGGGAAATATGTGGGTTGGCTTTGCCAAAGGTGGTTCGATTGCTATAAAAAATACAAGAGATGCCGGTGGAACAGGAATACCTTATACGCTGTTCTAAACAAAATAACATTGATTTAGTAAATGCTTTTTAAAAATTAAGCAGTCCTTATTAAGGACGGGCCTTTTTAATTAGAAGTGGCCCTTTGCAATGTTTAACAATTCATCTTCATCTTCATTGTCGTGATTATGACAAGGGACTTCTTGCTCCTTTATTTTTACCCCTTTTTAATATATTAATCATCTACTTCAACTATAATCCTTGGTAAAAAACATAGTTGTCAAGACGTACAAAAGCATTTTTAAAATTCACCTTTTAAACAGTTTGCTTTTTACAATTTTACCTTCTCTTTTTGCTAAATAATAAAGTATAATTCCAATGAGTAATAAAAAAGATGCTGTAAAAATTGAACCCTCAATTCCAACGGCACCTCCTGTTAATAATTCAGGACCGTTGAATTTCGATTGAACGATACTGCCCATATCGTTTAGCCCCGTGAGATTTGAGCCATAAAAAGGCTGAGAAAAATTCCACCCTATATGGAAGAAATAAGGTAGCCATATTCTTTTGGTATAGATAAACATCATTCCCATAGTAAACCCCCAAATCAAATAATAAAAAAGACTGAATAGGTTGGAATTGGGATTAAAAATGTGTAGCATTTCTACTAACATTCCAATGACGAGGGCTAGATGAGTACCTAACCAATTTTCACATACCCGGATTATCAATCCTCTATGAAAAAGGTCTTCAATTAAGGCGGCAACCAATAATACCGTGAAAAACTTTATGGAGTAATGCGTTGTTGAAATACCAATTACCTGATAATACCCTAATACGTATAAAATGAAAATAGATAGGGATATTGTAAAAAAACCAAAGAAAAACCCACCAAACATTTCTTTGAGTAAATGCTTTATGGATAGCTCCGTTATTTTTCTTTTATCATATAAACGGAATAGATAGTAATAGCTAGCCAATAATATAATAATTGAAAAACAATGAATAATTGGGTCGGCAATACTTTTATCCTGAATAATGCTATAAAAAAATGGTTTTAATACAAAGTTTTGGCTTAAAACAAATAGAGAAAAACAGACAACAATTCCAATGATAATTTTTGTCATCGGAAAATGCAGCATTCTTTTAATTGATAGATCCATTATTCCTTTTATTTAAAGTTTCTGCAAATAAAAGTATTCAATACCTTTACGGCAAGTACTTACAAAAAAGTAGGGTACATACTAAAAGTATAGTATTATTGATTATCAGTTTTTTAAATTTAAAAATTAAATGAAAAATAAAGTTAGAAAGGCACATTGCGCAGTTGATTATGCTTTTCAGCGAATAGGCGGAAAGTATAAAGGTCGAATTTTATGGGTACTTAGGGAAGGTTGTCTCAGGTATGGGGAGTTAGGCAGAGCCGTTGTTGGGATAACTCCAAAAATGCTAACCCAAACACTTAAAGAATTGGAAGCCGATAAGCTGATTACAAGAAAAGTTTATTTACAAGTTCCGCCAAAAGTTGAATATTCACTTACCGATACAGGTATGGAATTAATTCCTTTTATCAGTCAAATGAGAAGTTGGGGGGAAAAGCAAATGAAATCAAATTGAAACTTACAATACTTAGGGTGTTGGGAACTAACAGCTAAAAACTGTATAATTGTACCTAAGTACGTTTATTTCTATTTTAGGAGAAGTACCTTAAAAATTCTTAAAATATTTGGTTTAGGCAAGGAAAAATGGGAGAATATGTGGGTTCGGCTCCCCTTCGACTTTAGTTTACCTTGAGCATTGTGTGAAAAGAAAATATATTTTCTTTGAGCGCACCTTGTGTAGCAAAACGAAAGGCTCAAGGCAGGCTGCTCAATCACCAAAATAAATTGGGCCTATTTTATCTGCTTCATTAGACTAACAATATCTGAATAGGAATCATAAACAGAGGTTTCTTTGGTCTCCATGTAGTCCAATAACAGCGTATTGAATTCTTCAAACTTAGGATATCCTCTCCTATTCATAAGACCAACTCTATCCTTAATGATGTCATCCGCAATCTCTGTCCCATAGGTTTCTTTGATATAAAGACAAAATAGAGAATGGGTCATATATTCATTGAAAATGGCATATTCGCTTGAATAATTTTGCTGGGCGTCTTTCGTGGCCCAAAAATCCTTATCCTGAAATACGGATTTTATTTGATCAATATGCTGGTCGCTGGTTGGGTTTACATAATTATGGTCGATTTCGGTAAAGACTATACCAGACATCAATCCTTCTTTTAGTTCTTCTATATATTCACTTTCTGAATCAATACTTTCACTGGAATTGATGAACATAATGCATTCCTGATACTCCGGTTCCTTGAAAAAGCCTCTATAAAACCTTTGAGTACTATGGGAACCACCAATCAATGGAGAAAACATAATTTTATAGGAATCCATTCTTTGCGGAAATTCTTTCTCTATCCAATCCCACATCTGCTTTATGGGCAGTAATTCCTTCTGTCTTTCTATTAATCCTTGGTAGTAGACTTTATTCTCTTGATAAAATTTTCTAAAATTGGATTTCTGGGAGAAATCCTGGATTAAGTAAAGCATATTTCGAAAGGCACCCCCATAAAAGCCAGAGTTATCCCACCATACATTTTTGTATGGAGTATTGTACTGTAGAAAATTATCGGTATCAAAACTATAGCAAATACTATTTTCTCTAAAACTGTAGTAGGTATTCCAATACTTGGCCTCAATGCAATTGGAATTTAAAACCTGAATGAGCTTATGATTTTTGTAGGGTTCAAAATAGTCCTTTACCCTCCTGGAATATTCCGTTTCTGGATGATTTCGGGTTTTTTGGGAGCACTCGCTCAGGTAAAGTGCAATATTGGCCAACTCGTAGACTTCGGGTATCTCAAAATCCATTTGACCCTTTTTGCCATTTACATATTTTTGAGTAAAGTCCGAGGGACTATCCTGAAATCTTAAAATACAAATCGCGGTATCTTTCGGAGATACTATCGGAATTTTTATATGTTGATTTTTAGGAAAGTTAACATGTGGGATTTGAAGCGTATCAATATCCGTCCAGATGGTCATGCTTACACCTTTGTAACCGCTGGTACCAAGGTTTAAGGTGTCCAATTTAGTGATAGGAAAACTCCAGATTCTATCAAATTTGGGACTGTTTACATAAAAACTGTCCTTGGTACTTCTCAACGTATCTGGATATACCATTTCTCGCTCCAGATTTTGAGCACTAATCCCTTGGACTATCCAAAATCCAAGAAGTAAAAGTAGAATTCTTTTCATTTAATCGTTGTTTGACAAAACATGTAAAAAATTGTCCAGTAACACCTTTATTTATTTTGGGGAAGCAGATTAAAAATCCTACAAAAATTTGGTTTGGACAAGGAAAAAGGGGAAAGATGTGCCTTAGGCTTTACTTTCTCTTAAGTACGGAATACAAGGACTAAAATTGGTTCCTTCTATGCTCGGTGATTCTATTGTATCCTTTTTGGGGTATATTATTTTAATTTTCACCCAAGGCTACAAAAAGTTGGGATTTGATTTTCCATTCGCCTGACCTTTTGGTCCACATGGCGGAATAGTTGCCGTTGACTATGGATTCATCGCTCTTTTCAGGATCATAGCCATTC
>JAUIGC010000261.1 GCA_030429835.1 Bacteroidia bacterium | reverse complement strand
TTCTATAGTGGTTTCTTCCTCGTACTTGTTTTTTATTGTATCTAAACAACTTTCCAAATTATCCGTCTTAATCAAATTGATGGTGCAGCCTCCAAATCCGCCACCCATCATTCTTGATCCCTTGACATCTTCAAGTTGTTCGCCTGTCTTAACTAAATAATCGAGTTCTGGGGTTGTAATTTCATAATCCTTGGACATTGCCCAATGACCTTGCAAAAGGATTTGTCCTACCAAATCGGCATTTCCCAATTCTAAGGCGTCCATCATTTTATGCACGCGATCGTTTTCCTCCAAAACATATTTTGCCCGTTTGTAATCCTCAGGATTCACTTCTAATTTTATCCTTTCAAGATGTTCTATGGTAACATCCCTTAGAGAGGATACTTGTTCTATCCTATCATTTACAATGGATACGACCCTTTCACAGGAACTCCTTCTATGATTGTATTCGGAATCCACAGCAAGGTTATGTTGTATTTTGGAGTCTATCAATATCCAACTATACCCTTTCAAATTTATGGGAACATATTTGTGGGTTAAATCCCGACAATCCAAGAATAGTGCATGTGACTGCTTACCGAACAATACGGCGTACTGATCCATAAGTCCACAATTTAACCCTATAAGATGTTCCGCTTCCTGTGCTATATGGGCATTTTCTTTCTTGGAAATAGATAGGTCAAGCAGTTGCGACACTCCGTGGATAAAACCACAACAAAGTGCAGCGGATGAAGAAAGGCCGGCTCCTATGGGAATATCGCCTCCAAAAACACAATCGAACCCATGAAGTTCGTAGCCTTTTTTCAGTAAAATTTGAATAATGGCCTTAAAATAGTTGCCCCACCCAGCTCTAAAAGGTTCGTTTCCAACTTGAATATAGAAAGTGATTTTCTCGGGGTCCGAAAGAAAAGTTTCAACGTTTATGGTTTTATCGTTGTTTTTTTGAAAGGCAAAATAAATGGACTTTTCAATGGAAGCAGGTAAAACGAAACCCATATTATAATCCGTATGTTCGCCTATCAAATTGATCCTTCCTGGGGCCTTTATCAACAAAGGTGAACTATTATACTGGGTAATAAAGTAATTTTTAATTAAGTCGAGGACCATACTACCTAGAATATATCAATGCGCAATTAATTTTGGGATAATGGTCGGTTCAGCATTCTATCAAATGCTTCAAAAATTATTGCAGTAATGATGACCAGAGCCGCTCCATAAAAATTTAACCATAAGTAACCAAGCTTCTCTTCTCCGGCAGGGTAAATATGAATAAGGTTATAGTATATAATGCAAATTATTATTTGCGTAAGAATGGCGGCAAAGAACACCGCATTACCCTTCACGAATTTAAAGAAAAAGGCTAGCAAGAAAATTCCCAAAACGTTGCCATAGAAAATGCTTCCAATGATGTTGACAAGTTGTATTAGGTTGTCAAATAGATTTGCAATACAGGCTATCAAAATAGCTATTATACCCCAAGCAAGAGTAAAACCCTTGGATGCAAGGACATAATGTTTCTCGGTAAACGTTCCTTTTTTGTTCCTTTTATAAAGGTCCAATGCTGTTATTGTACCCAATGCATTTAGTTCTGACGCCGTTGAAGACATTGCCGCAGAAAGGATAACGGCCAGCAAAAGACCAATAAGCCCTTTGGGTAAATTGTTAAGAATAAAATGGATAAAGACATAATCCTTATCATTGGTTTCTATGGAATCGTCCGCTTGGGAAATTAAGGATTTAGCGGCAATCCTATTGGTACTATCTTTTTGATTAATTTGAATTATCTGCTGTTTGGCTACTTGTACGGCAGTATATTCCTTAATGTCCAAAGCTGCGGAAAATTGGTTTTGGGCAATACGTTTTTCTGCTTCCAAGGCTACCTGTCCTTCCTGCAGAATTTTATAATCCTCAGCGTATTCGGAATCCATAACAGCCGATGTGGCCGCGGGATTAAAATTTAATGGGGAAGGATTGTATTGGTAAAATACAAATACCATTACACCCACCAAAAGGATAAAAAATTGCATCGGTATTTTAAAAATGGCGTTGAAGACCAATCCCAATTGACTTTCCCTAATCGATCTCCCCGATAAATATCGTTGCACTTGACTTTGATCGGTACCAAAATAGGCGAGAGCAAGAAATAAACCGCCCGTGATACCACTCCAAAAGGTATACCTGCTTTTGGTATTCATGCTGAAATCCAAAATATTTAATTTATTACTGGCACCCGCAATTTTCAATGCTTTGGAAAAGGTAATATCCGACGGAAGATAGCCTAGGATAAAAAAGAAGGCTATAAACATCCCTGTCATGATAATGAACATTTGTTGCTTTTGGGTTACGCTTACGGCTTTGGTACCTCCAGAAACGGTATAAATGATAACTAAGGTACCTATTATCACATTCAGGGTACCCAAATCCCAACCTAACACGGCCGATAAAATTATGGATGGCGCAAATATGGTAATTCCTGCAGCAAGGCCCCTTTGCATTAAAAAAAGAATGGCTGCCAAGGAACGGGTTTTAAGGTCGAATCGGTTTTCAAGAAATTCATACGCTGTATAAACCTTCATACGGTGATACATGGGTACGAAGACCAGACATATAATAATCATTGCCAAGGGTAGTCCAAAATAGAACTGTACAAACCCCATTCCATCATGGAATGCTTGCCCCGGTGTGGATAAAAAAGTAATAGCACTTGCTTGGGTGGCCATTACGGAGAGACCTATAGTCCACCATTGTGCCTCACTACCGCCCTTAACATAATCATTGACATTGGCGCTTCCTTTGGTTTTCCAAACACCATAGGATACTATAAACAATAGGGTACCACAAAGAATTGTCCAGTCTAGTGCTCCCATATTAGTTGAAAGATATCATTATGAGATAAAAAACAAGAATGTAGATAAGATTAAGTATAAGGACCAAAGAGTATTCCCTTTTCCAACTTTTATGTTCATCTTTTTCCTGACTCATCCTTTTACTTGTTCCTTTTTGGTCAAATTATCCTTTCCTATGGAAAGCATGTTGGAAAATAACTTATAGGCCCCGGGAACTCCTGCCGGCAATTCCCTAAAAAAGCTCAATCCTGTGTAAATATAGTGACCTTCCCCGTAAGGCGCTACAAGTAAGCTACCTTTTGTTGCATTTTCACCTTCATCCTTCATTTCCAGTATTGGAGTGAATTCCTTACTCCATTTGTCGGGAAAGTAAAGCCCTCGTTCCTGTACCCATCCCTTAAAATCATCGGGAGTAATTTTATTGGGATAATTTACCAAATCATGGTCCTGCGCTATAATTTTGACTTCGGAATTTTCATTGGTTACACGATCCCTGGAAATTTGAAGTTCATAAGGTGCAATATTTTCGAACTGATCAGCCCATCTTCCTGCAGTATTATATTGCACAATAACCGTACCACCTTGTTTTGCGTAATCTAGGATATATTTTTGTTTAAAACTTAGTTCGTTCACCACATTGTAAGCTCTAATTCCAAGAACCACGGCGTCGTATTTCTCGAGAGAGTTTTCAGTGATATCCAAGGGGTCGATGGTATGGACAGTATATCCAATTTGCTCTAAACTCGTGGGCACGTCATCCCCGGCGCCCATTATATAACCAATATTTTGCCCTGCTTTATGAATGTTTAAGCGT
>JAUIGC010000037.1 GCA_030429835.1 Bacteroidia bacterium | reverse complement strand
TACAACCTAAACAAGGTTAATAAGCGTTAAAAATGATGTTAGGTTTAAAATTGCCCACAGACCCCAGATGGGTAAATATTGTTGAAAAGAATATCGATGAAATCTTAACGGACCATGCCTACTGTGAACAAAAGGCTGCAAGTACAGCCATATCCTTAATTGTATCCTTCCCGGAATACACGGAACTTGTTGAAGAAATGGTAGCACTTTCCAGGGAAGAAATGGGCCATTTTAAAATGGTTCACGACCTTATTCTTGAAAGAGGGCAAAAACTGGGTAGGGATAGAAAAGATGAGTATGTATTGGAACTTTTGAAATTTTTTCCTAAAGGCGGAAGCAGGACCACGCAACTGGTACATAGACTTTTATATGCAGCTCTGATAGAGGCTCGTAGTTGTGAGCGTTTTAGACTTTTATCCGAAGAACTTCCTGACAAAAAACTTGCAGACTTTTATCATAAACTGATGATCAGTGAAGCCGGACATTACACAATGTTCCTAAAATTCGCCCGAAAATATGGCGATAGAAAAGAGGTAGACCAAAAATGGCAGGCCCTTTTAGAATATGAGGCCGAGATTATGAAAAACCTCAGTAAATTCGAAAAGGTACACGGCTAAAAAGGGGACTCTATTTATCACCTTTTATCTTATTCACATAGTAATCATAGGTCTCAAACTGTGAGCGATGCTTGGGTGATTTTGCCTTTCTGTAAGCGTTGTCCTGCTTCTCCGAAAAAACCCGGGCCTTTAGGTTATCCCTCCAACAGATTTCAAATGTATCAATCAATTCCTGTTTGAGATCATCATCATAGATTGGGCAGCCCACCTCCACACGATAATCCAAATTTCTGGTCATCCAGTCCGCAGAGGAAATATACACTTTTGGATTACCGGCATTGGCAAAAACGAACAGCCTGGTATGCTCCAAGAATTTATCAACCACACTAATGGCCTCAATGTTCTCGCTCATTCCTTTAACCCCTGGTACCAAACAGCAAATTCCACGAACAATAAGTTGGATTTTGACTCCTGCCCTACTTGCCTCATATAATTTATCCACCATTTCATAGGAAGTGAAACTGTTCATTTTAATTTTAATGTATGCTTCCTTTCCAACAATGGCATTTGCAATCTCTTGATCGATCAATCTATGAAATACCTTCTTGGTATAATGAGGGGATACAATCAAATGTTTGTATTTGTTTATCTTATAGGTGGTTTCAAAAAAGTCGAAAACCTTATTTAACTCCTTAAGAATAGGTGCATGCGAGGTAAACAAAGTGTAATCTGTATAGATACGCGCCGTAGACTCGTTAAAGTTTCCGGTACTGATAAACCCATATCTTTTCAGGCCTTCTTCTTCTTCTCGTTCTATCAGGCAAATTTTACTATGTACCTTAAGTCCAGGTACACCAAATATCAATTTAACACCTTCCGCCTGTAATTGTTCCGCATATTCTATATTGGCCTGTTCATCAAAACGGGCCTGCAGTTCAATCTGAACCGTAACCTGTTTTCCATTTTTCACCGCATTTATCAATGATGCAGCTACCTGGGAATTGTTGGCCAAGCGATATACCGTTATCTTAATAGTCTTTACCTTAGGGTCTAATGCAGCCTCCCTTAAAAATTTCAGAATATAGGTGAATGTGTGGTAGGGTGTGTATTGCAAATAGTCCTTTTGGCTTATGCTTTCCAATATACTACCCTCAATGCTCAATCCCTTTACCGGTAAGGGTTTGATTTTATCGTACAACAAATCATTTCTATCCAAACTCGGGAAGCCCATGTAATCCCTTTTATTATGGTATCTCCCACCTGGAATTACACTATCCGTATCCTCTATTTGCATTTTTTCCTTTAGGAATGCGAGCGTATCCTTGGCTATACTTTTATCATATACAAAACGGACGGGATCACTTATTTTTCGATGCTCTACACTAGAAGAAATTTTCTCGATAAAACTCTTGCTAAGGTCATTGTCCATATCCAACTCTGCATCCCTAGTAATCTTGATCATATGTGCAGAAATGGATTCATATTCGAACATGGTGAAAATATTACCCAAACAATATCGAATTAGGTCATCCAAAATTATGATGTAATTTTTATCCCCTTCCTTTGGTAGCACCACAAAGCGATCTATACCCTTGGGAATTTCTATAAGTGCAAAACGTTTTTCCTTCTTGCCACTATCGCTTTTGATTATCATTTTTATTGCCAAATATGCTGCCGTATCCTTTAGGGTAGGAAAGCGGGTCAAATCATTAAGGATAATGGTCATGAGCTGTGGGCTCACATTTTGTAGGAAATACTGTTTTACAAATTCCTTCTGGTTTTTATTTAAGGCGGTTTCCCGTATAATAAAGATATTTTGCCTTTCCAGCTCTTCTTCTATACTCTTTAGTATAGCCAAACTCTTGGTCTGTTGCTTGATTACGATTTCGGTAATTTCTTCCAACAAATCCTTCGCCCTTTCACCTCCCAAAACACTTTTACCCGTTTTACCTGCCTCCACTATTCTTTTCACCGTTGCGTATCTAACCTTGAAAAATTCATCCAGGTTATTGGAAAAGATTCCTAAGAAACGCAATCGCTCAATAAGTGGAACATTCTTATCCGCACTTTCCTGCAGTACGCGTTCATTGAACCATAACCAACTAATCTCTCTATTAACGTACTGATTATTAAATTTTACCATTATTTTAAATGCTTTGGAAAAACGGTTTCTATTGTTCGACCTTGGGAAATATTGGCCCAAGATTTTTCATTAAATTGTAAATGGACATAGCCACTTGTTGGAACATTGTCAATATAGGAATCTCCTAGTGAATTTACCAAATGGGTAAAGGCATGATTGTGTCCAAAAATCATAATAGTGTCCAAACCATCATCTGTTTCCTTAACAAAATCCAGAACCTTTTCTCCTGAAAAATCATATAAATCTGTGGAAATTTGAAATTGGCCCATGGGATATTTTAAATTCCTCAAACAAATCATAGCCGTATGCAACGCCCTATTTGCAGGACTTGAAAAGACAAAGTCAGGATTAATATTCTCTTTGGAAAGTCTCCTTCCTACCAAGTGCGCATCTGTGATACCCCTTTGGGCCAATGGCCTGTCCTGATCGCTAACGTCTAGATCCCAAGATGATTTTCCATGACGCATGAACAATAGATTTTTCATTCTTTTTATTGATTAAGGGGCCAATCGCTCCATTTTCCAATTCCAATCCTCTTGCAAAGTATACCTGATTCTATCATGTAACCTATTAGGCCTCCCCTGCCAAAACTCTATGGATTCTGGTTTAACCAAGTAACCGCCCCAATAATCTGGTCTTGGGACTTCCTTATTTTCATATTTTTTCTCTAATTGGGAAAGCTCGTCTTCTAAGACTTGTCTTGAAGATATAACAGTACTTTGGTCCGAAACCAAAGCACCTAACTGACTGCCTTTAGGGCGTGATTCAAAATAACCATCCGAAAGATTATTGGCAAGCTTTTCCGCCTTACCCTTTATGATGACCTGCCTCTCCATGTTGGGCCAAAAAAAGGATATACACAGATTAGGATTCTTTGCAATGGCCTTTCCCTTCTCACTGGTGTAATTAGTATAAAAAATAAAACCTTCGTGAGTAAATTTTTTCAACAACACTACCCTATTTTTGGGAAATCCGTCCAAACCTATTGTAGACACATTCATCGCATTAGGTTCATCCACACCATCTGATTCTTCTACTTCATGGAACCACGTTTTAAAAAGTTGCATGGGGTTATCGGAGATACTGTCCTCCATTAAGGCACTTTTCTCGTAAGATTTCCTGTAATTACCTAAGTCTTTCTGCATATTCTAATCTAAAAAAACAAGATACTCAAAGATCTTGAAAAGTATGCACTTTAAAAAGTTAGGCGCGTGCTTTTGTTTGCGATTTTAATATCAAAATTGGTGGTTTTAAAATTAAAACTCAAAAACTTTTCCATCATCCGCCAGACTAACGGCTTCAAATTCAGAAGAAGCCTCCTCCTTAAAAACATCAATGGATGTATAACGGGTTGAATAATGTCCCAAAATCAATTTCCCCACAGAAGCTGCCTTTGCAATTTTTGCGGCCTGTTTGGCCGTAGTATGCTTTGTTTTTTTTGCCAAATGAATTTCTGATTCCAAAAAGGTAGCCTCATGGTACAAACAATCCACTTGGTTGATAATTGGTACAATTTCAGGTTTATAGGCGGTATCACTGCAAAAGGCATATGAGGTGGGGTTTGGTGGATCAAAAGTCAACTCCTTATTGGGGATTATTTCACCTATTTCCGTGACGATATCCTTTCCCCTTTTAATATTATTATAATACGCCTTGTCAATTTCATAATACCTAACCGCCTCTATGTTCAACTTTCTTTCACCCAACTTTTCCTTGAACAAAAATCCATTGGTATATACCCTATGATCCAAGGGTATCGTGTGTACCGTAATTTTATCATCTTCATAAACAAGTTCACTTTCCATAGAATTTAATTCATGAAATCTAAGTGGATAGTTCGTCCATGAATCTCCAAGTTTTAACAACATGGTAATGGCCTCCTTTATTCCTTTTGGTCCATAAATATTGAGTTCCTTTTCCCTTCCCAACAGGCGAAACGTTGAAACCAGTCCCGGTAGCCCAAAGAAATGATCTCCGTGAAGATGGGAAATAAATATGTGGTTGATTCTAGAAAACTTGATTTTGTGCTTACGAAGCTGAACTTGGGTACCCTCGCCACAATCTATCAAAAACATATGGTTTTTAACTTCCAAAACCTGTGAAGTAGGATTGGTCAAGGTCCTTGGAGTGGCCGCATAACAACCAAGAATGGTTAATTTCACAGCTCAAGGTCCCTTTCGATCTCTTCCATTTCAATGATATCCTTGGCTTCCTGAAGTGTTGGGGCCACAATTATTTCATCTGGAACCTCATCATAAGTTACCTTATCTGTAACAATAACAAAAGATTTCCCTGATTTCCTATGTAGGTTTGAAATTTCCAAAAACTCAAGCACATCGCCTGAAGTTAATTTATCAAATGTAAATAGGTTTATGATGAGGTTATCATTTTTCACTTCCTGATAACGTTCATCCAAATTTTTTAAAAAGATGGACAGCGATTTCTTTTCCTGATCAATTATGGTCGTAGTTCCGTCCTTATCAAAAATCATACATCTTATTTTTTAATTTTTGAAGCTAATAAATAAATTACCGCCATACGAATGGCTACACCATTTTCTACTTGATTAAGAATGATGGATTGTTTGGAATCTGCCACATCACTCGTAATCTCCACACCTCTATTTATGGGACCAGGGTGCATGATCACTATATCCCTGTCCAAACTATCCAACAGTTTTTTATTTACCCCAAATTGTTGGGTATATTCTCGGGTAGTGGGGAAATAACTTATATCCAAACGCTCATTTTGTATGCGCAGCATGTTGGCTACATCACACCACTCCAAGGCCTTTCTTAAATTCATCTCCACTTCAACACCCAACGAATCTATGTATTTGGGAATCAAAGTCTTTGGACCGCAAACCTTAACATTTGCTCCCTGTAATTTTAAGGCGAAAATGTTGGAAAGGGCCACCCTTGAGTGTAATATATCACCAACGATAACTACATTCTTTCCTGCTACATCCCCCAATCGTTCCCGAATGGAAAAAGAATCCAGCAGAGCTTGTGTAGGGTGTTCATGGGCTCCATCACCGGCATTGATTATGGATGCATTCACATGTTTGGAAAGGAAAATTCCTGCACCGGGATTGGGATGTCTCATGACAACCATGTCCACTTTCATGGAAAGAATGTTGTTTACAGTATCAATAAGGGTTTCCCCTTTTTTAACCGATGACTGGCTTGCCGAAAAGTTCAGCACATCCGCAGAAAGTCTTTTTTCTGCGAGTTCAAAGGACAACTTGGTGCGTGTACTATTTTCAAAAAATATATTGGCGATGGTAATGTCCCTGAGTGAAGGCACCTTTTTTATGGACCTATTGATGACCTCTTTAAAATGATCTGCTGTTTCAAAAATGAGCTGAATATCCGACTCGTTCAAATATTTAATCCCTAGTAAGTGATTTACACTCAGTTCGCTCATTTTCTATTACCTATTTATCAAATAAATTACATCTTCCCCTTCATTTTCCTCCCACATCACCTTTACTTTTTCATTGTTTATAGCATCAACCTGCCTTCCACGATAGTTAGGTTGTATAGGCAAATGCCTACTAAACCTTCTATCGATTAGGGTAAGCAATTCTACCTCTTTGGGTCTGCCGAAAGACTGAAGTGCCGTTAATGCCGCATTGATGCTTCTACCGGTATACAGGACATCGTCTATCAATACCACTTTTTTGTCCTCGACCAAAAAATTTATTTTGGTCTTGGTCGCTTCCAATGTTTTTTCCCCTCTTCTAAAGTCGTCCCTATAAAAAGTTATATCCAAAAACCCCAAATCTATGTGCTTGACTTTGTACTCTTCCAATAAAATTTTAGTAAGCCTTTGGGCTACGAATATTCCTCTTGGCTGTATGCCAATAAGTACGGTATCCTTAAAATCTTCATGATTTTCAAGCAATTGACAGGCCAAACGATGAAGGATGATGTTGATTTCCTTAGAAGAGAGTAAGACTTTTTGACCCATAGTTCGTAAGACATGCTTTGAACTCGACAAAAATAGGGAATAAACTTCAAATAGTCAGATAACAATTTTTGTTCAATTTTCTGTGGTGATTCCTTTTAAGAATGAAAACCGACATTAATAATCCTGAACACTGTATTTGACAATGATTATATGAAATGGTAAAGACAACAATCTCAATCACGCTTGAAAACAATAAGGGTATTGATATTTTTAGTAAAAATCCTGTTAAAATTATAATAAAACACCCTTTTAATTCATAATTTGTTAGGTGACAGTCATATTTAATCCCATAAAATTGGCCATGATCCTTGATAATAACCCCAAAGGTTTTTTTGAAAACTAAATTATCAGACAGCCAGGTTTAATTGATTAAAAACAACAAAAGCTAGCATTATGAAGAAAATTATCCCTTCGATTATTTTAGTCTTTTTGACCATTTTTTTGGTCCAATCCTACTCGGAACTTTCCCAAGAGTATGTTTTGCTTGAAAAAATAAAGACCAGGCTGGTTGACTACAGGCAGAACCTAGCTCCGGAAAAAACCTACCTGCATACGGACAAGGATGTTTATAGCAATGGCGATATCATATGGTTCAAGACCTATCTTCTTGATGGAATAACACACGACTTTTCAAACAAAAGCAAAGTGGTCTATGTAGACTTGGTAAATGACAGGGATAGTGTTGTCGCCTACCGTAAATTGTTCGTTGATGAAAAAAGTGTTGCCGGGGATATACAAATAGACGAGAAAATACCCCAAGGAACCTACACCTTAAGGTCTTACACCAAATACATGCTCAATGATAAGGAACCCATATTATACGAAAAGAGGATTCCAATAATCGTTCAAAAATTGGAACAAGGACTCAACTTGGACAGCACAATGCCCAATGGGAACTTGGAGGGATTAGGGGCCCTTACCCAAAACTCGATTTCAGGTATCCCCAAAATCAGATTCTACCCCGAAGGTGGCGATTTGGTTGCCGGCCTTCCTGGCACCCTTGGCCTGGAAGTATTGGACGATAACGGTAACGGTGTTGCCTTGAAAGGTGAAATCAAAAGTTCCGATAACGAGATTGTGACCACCTTTGAGAGCCACGAATTTGGTTTGGGAAGAGTTCGGTTTATCCCAAGGGACGGCACACAATACCATGCCAGTTTCAATATTGATGGAAAGGAACATACCTATTCCTTGCCACAGGCAATTCCTTCTGGATATATCCTCAACCTTCAAAACAGGGAGGACCACATATTGGTCCAAGTAGCTAGCACCCAAGATCAAGACTTGGAAGGCACTTTGCTAGTTGGCCATCTGAGAGGAGACCTCATTTTCAAAAGGATTGGGGAGCCTTCAGATAAATCGTCCTATGCCACAAAGATTTTTACCCGTGAGCTAAAGGACGGTGTGGCACATTTTACTTTGTTCGCAAGCAATGGCGAGCCTCTAGCCGAAAGATTGGTATATATAGACGACCCTAACAACGATGCCCAAATAGCGTTCTCAGCCCCAGCCAAAGTTTATGGGAAGCGGGAAAAGGTAAATATGGACCTTGTAATAAAGGATGCAAACGGCAGCCCATTGAAAGGGGATTTCTCCGTGGGGGTAGTTTCTAAAAATGGCATTAATAAAGGTCAGGCCAACTCATTTAAAAGTTGGCTGCTTCTCAATTCCGATTTGGGAGGAAGGATTGCAAATCCAGATTATTTCTTTGAGGACGGTTCAAAGCACCGTAAGTTTTTGTTGGATGCACTTATGCTTACACGGGGTTGGCGAAGGTTCGTTTGGAAGGACATACTTTCGGACAGTTTGGCCCAATTGCCTGAAATTTCCCCAGAAAAAGGTATCATGGTAAGAGGAAAAACCACTAAGTTCAAACTACCTAATAGGCCAAAAGAGACATCCGTTACCCTGAATTTGTACGGAGTTGATTTAATCAATTCAAAACAAAAAACCACTAAGCAAGGTCAATTCTCCTTTGGACCCTTTTATTTTACAGATAGCTTGGAAGCTACCGTGGAAGCCCATGATTCCCTCGCTAAATGGGACTCAAAAAAAAGCAATTTTTCCATAATTATGGGCTCCCAAATACCAGAGGTACAGGCCAAAAGACAAAAAAGGGACTACCGGAACCAAACATCATGGCCACAAATTAACGATTACGCAAAGGAGGCGTATCAGAAAAAGGTCACGGATTACATGTATGACCCGGATAAAGTGACCCAATTGGAAGAGGTAACGGTCACGGAAAAAGATAAAAGGTTGACCAGACACCAAATGGCAACCAACTCGAATCCTTCCGCTAGAAGAACCACAGGACCATTTTCAAGTCGTCTTTTTAGGGAAGACGTACTTGGCAATGAAGCCATGAGCGCCATAGATCTATTGAATAGAGTTCCAGGGGTATATGTCACTGGTAGTTATCCCATGCAACAAGTAAGGATATTGGGCACAAGAAATACAATCTTCGCAGGTGGGGAACCTTTGATTCTCATAAATGGCACTACATCAACATTGGACTTTCTTCAACAATTAAGGGCTATTGAAATAGAATTTATAGATGTGGTCAAAGGGCCTGATCTCACCATTTTTGGATCAAGAGGGGCAAATGGGGTCATTGGCATTTACACAAATAAATCTTTTGAAGAGCTTAATAAACAGGAACAATACCCTGGTGTAGTTTCTTTTAAAGTTCAAGGTTTTTACAAAACCAGGGAATTCTATGCGCCCGACTACTACGTTGAAGACCCCAAAAAACCGGATTATCGTACAACATTGTATTGGAATCCGGAGTTGGCTTTTACTAATACAGGGCTCTCCAGCGTCGACTTCTTTACCGGAGACAAAACTGGAATGTTCCAAGTAAGGGTGGAAGGTATTACAGATGACGGAAGACCTTTAACTGGCCTTTATGATATTGAAGTGGTGGATGAGTATTGAATATGTTTGCCATGAATACAATTCAGGTATTCTAAAAAGAAAATGAAATAAAAAAACCTTGACCGCTTGGTGTCAAGGTTTTTTATAATTAAAATTTGTAAAGCAAATTTACTTCTTCTTAGAATCAGCTTCCATTTTATCTTTCAACGCCTGTAATGCATCGTTGGCATCACCCAATGTTGGTTTTGCCTCATCAGCAGCTGCAGCCTGTCTCTGGGCCGCTGCCTTAACATTACGTTGTTCCTCTTCCCTAAAGATAGCGGTGTGGCTAGCAACAACACGTTTGAAGTCTTTATTGAACTCAATGATCTTGAATTCCGCTTCATCGCCTTTTCCTAGTTTTTTGCCATCTTCTTTTTCCAAGTGACGCTGTGGAATGAATGCAGTTATATCTTCGTTAAAGTCTATGGTTGCACCTTTATCCACTACATCAGTAATAGTAGCTTTATGCACAGTTCCTACTGCAAACTCATCCTCGTATTTATCCCAAGGGTTTTCAGTAGTCTGTTTGTGTCCTAAGCTAAGCTTACGTCCTTCAACGTCCAACTCCAAAACCTCAACCTCTAAAGTATCACCTACATTGGTGAATTCAGAAGGATGCTTGATTTTCTTGGTCCAAGAAAGATCGGAAATGTAAATCAATCCATCGATACCTTCTTCCAACTCTACGAAGACACCAAAGTTTGTAAAGTTACGTACGATACCTTTATGTCTTGAACCTACAGGATATTTAGAAGTAATATCAGTCCAAGGGTCTGGTGTCAATTGCTTGATACCAAGGGACATCTTACGATCTTCCCTATCCAAGGTCAATACAACAGCTTCAACCTCATCACCTACTTTTACAAAATCCTGAGCAGATCTCAAGTGCGTTGACCATGACATTTCAGAAACGTGGATCAACCCTTCAACACCTTCAACAACCTCGATGAATGCACCGTAGTCCGCAATAACAACTACCTTACCTTTCACCTTGTCACCCACTTTAATTTCATCACTTAGGGCTTCCCAAGGATGTTTTTCCAATTGCTTAAGACCTAGTTGAATTCTGGATTTATTTTCATCAAAATCAAGGATTACAACATTTAATTTTTGATCTAGTTCAACAACCTCGTTCGGATGATTGATTCTGCTCCAAGAAAGATCAGTGATATGTACAAGACCATCAACACCACCAAGATCGATAAAGACACCGTAAGAAGTAATGTTCTTAACAACACCTTCCAATACCTGTCCTTTCTCCAACTGGCTGATGATTTCTTTTTTCTGTTCTTCGATATCCGCTTCGATCAACGCTTTATGCGAAACAACAACGTTCTTGAACTCATGGTTGATTTTGACCACCTTGAATTCCATTGTTTTGTTTACATATTGATCGTAGTCCCTAATTGGCTTAACATCAATTTGAGAACCTGGTAAAAACGCCTCAATTCCAAAAACGTCAACGATCATACCTCCTTTGGTTCTGCACTTAACATAACCAGATACAATTTCCTCTTTGTCATGGGCGGCATTAACCCTATCCCAAGCCATAATGGTACGTGCCTTTCTGTGGGACAATACCAACTGACCACTTTTATCCTCACGGATATCGATCAATACCTCAACTTTGTCACCAACCTTTAAATCTGGATTGTAACGAAATTCGTTTAAGGAAATTACACCCTCAGACTTAGCATTTATATCAATAATTGCCTCTCTATCGGTCAAATAAACTACCGTTCCTTCCACTACTTCCTCATCGGCAGTATCTACGAAATTTTCGGCAACCAATTCTTCAAATTCCTTAAGCTTGGAATCATCAACTCTTTCGATTCCTTGCTCATATTTTTCCCAATTAAAATTTTCTAAAAACTCTTGTGGGTCCTGCTTTGGGGTTTCCTGAGCAGTTTCTTGTGTAGTAGCTTCCGTAGTTTCTTCTACTTCCGCAGTTGTTTTTTCTTCAGCCATTTGCTGATTTAAAATTTGTATTTCATAATCTAATCAAGAATGAAGCAATGATTATGAAAGTTATTATTTTTTGTTTTTTAGTATCCTCTTTCCTCTTGATATACTTGCCGAAAAAAGGAGTGCAAAAATACAACTTTTATCTTATATAACAAATACTATTACTACTTGCTTCTTATTTGACTTTTATGAGAACCTTTTAGCTTAATTAATTGAGTATTCAAAAATGCTATAAAATACCCTTATCACAAAGATTACTTTCCATTCGAAAAATTATAGCCTTGATTTCAAGGATTGCCACTTTTCAATATCTTCTCATTAGATTATATCACTTTTAAATCCTAAAGAAGGTGTGTTGATTTAACTTTCCTTTTATACATTTTAACAAATGTAAAATTCAAAAAATCAGTACCTTATTTTTCTTTAAATACAATTTATTTTTTGGATAATAATTTGTTGCAAGTACTTGAAAGACACAATTAAATAAATACAATCAATTATGAAATATCGATATCTGTATTTGATAAGTATCCTAATTTTGGTGAATGCTTGCAGCAATGATACAAATACCGATGATTCCATATTAGTTGAAACTAAAGAAAATGAGGAGCCTGTTGAAATACCGAACAACCCTAGTAACACCAATCTCGAACAATACATACAAAGATTTGTTGATGAGGCAGCCGCACGGAATATTGAAATAGAATTCGGATCTATAAATTTTACGTTCACAGATAATCTAGATTTTGCCTGTGGAACTGGCAATTCAACAAATAGGCTTGTTCGAATTAGTACGAGGCCGGAGTGTTGGGTAGAACGAACCGATATTGAAAGGGAAATCCTAATGTTTCACGAAATAGGACATGCTAGGCTGGGGCGTTTACATGATAACACAAAACTTCCCAATGGAGATTTTAAGACCTTAATGTTTGATGGTAATCAGTTTAGACTCTACACGGAAAACACACCAGAAAAAAGAGCCTATTATATAGATGAACTATTAGATCCAAATACACCCAAACCCAGTTGGGCATCCGCCAAATTGAATCCAACCATAATATTTAATGACTCCATTAATGGCAAAGATACCAATTGGGATTATTCAGGTTTTGGAGATAGCAACCATTCTAGTGAAATAAGCTCGACACATTTTTCCTCACCCGGTTCTAGTTTAAAAATAAGTGCCACCGCACATTCTGATTTCTCCTTTTGGGGATTCACCTTTTCACCAGAGGAAATTGCACAGGGATCAAGACTCACCATGGAAGTGGATATACGACTGGATAATGTGACCGGAGAGGGTGTTTTCATTGCTATGAGAGGTGACTCAGAGGATGGTATGGTTTTCTTTGAAACGACGCAATTAACAAAAACTATTGCCGGCACTTTTCCTTTTACAAAATACACCTTGGAGTTGCCCTATTATATTGAAAAGGCCAAGATACTAAATCTATTTCTGATTATGGGTGGGAATTCTACGGGTACAGCTTATTTTGACGACATTGTAATCACTAAATATGACTAATCTTCCTTTAAGAATTTTAAAATCGATTTTCCTTAAAACTAGGTCTGGCTGTTTAACATTAATTTCGATTATAAAAATGAATAAGGGCATAATTTAATTCTAATTACCAAAAATAGTTACACCCTATTTTTCTAAATCGTCTCCAAGTTTATAAAACTTGTAAGTCTACTTATTATTGGTTGTTAGGCCAAAGGTTTAGCTTTAAGTAATCCATTCATTCCAAAATACTGTTTACCAAAGAACACTTGTTCTTATGAATCAATTACTACAAAAATTAGTACCTTCACCATATAAATATTAACCTTTAAATTATTATAAATTATGAGCGTTAAAGCGAAATATCAGCCAGTTTTAGACCTTGGGGAACAACTTGGAATTAAAGATGGAAACGTTACCGTTGAGGGGGACATTCTTAAAGTTAAGGGAATGGCAAAGACCCAATATGAGAAAAATATCCTTTGGGACAAAATTAAAGAAATTGGAGGGGAGCACCCATCCGATATCAAGGCCAACATTACAGTGGAAGACGACTCTGTATATCACAGACACACCGTTAAAAGTGGGGAATCCTTAAGTAAAATTGCAAAGCACTATTATGGTGACCCAATGAAATACAAGCAAATATTCGATGCCAATACAAATATCCTTAAAAACCCAGACCTTATTCATCCAGATCAGGTTTTGGTCATTCCAAATTTGTAAGGATCCGACATTATAAAAAACCCGTCGCTAATAGCGACGGGTTTTTTTATTGGTGTTTTTCTATGACCCTAAGGGCATGTTCATAAATCCGCTCGAATTGTTGTACCAGGCCCATATCGCTATTGTCAAACTCTATGGCACCTTCGGCCTTCTTTAAGGGGGAATTTTTTCGATGTGAATCTATGTAGTCTCTCTTTTGAACATTCTCCAATATATCGTCATAGACAACATCCTCTCCTTTGTCAAGTAATTCTTTATAACGTCTTACCGCTCTTTTTTCCGGGCTTGCAGTCATGAAAATTTTGAGTTCGGCATCAGGAAATACCACGGTCCCAATATCCCTACCATCCATTACCACACCTTTGCTCTTTCCCATGTCTTGCTGCAAGGACACTAATTGCGTCCTTACCTCCTTGATTTCGGCAATTTGACTCACATATTTGGAAACCTCCAAGGTTCGTATTTGCCTTTCTACGTTTTCATTGTTCAAAAACATTTCGGCAAAGCCCAGTTCGGGATTAAAAACAAAATTTAATTGGATTTTGTCCAAATCCTTAATAAGTTCATCCTTATGTATATCGCCTTTTTCAATAAATCCATTTTGCATGGCATATAGGGTGACCGCCCTGTACATAGCCCCCGTATCCACGTAGACATATCCAAGTTTTTCTGCTAATTGCTTTGCCAAGGTGCTTTTACCTGTTGAAGAAAACCCGTCAATGGCAATGGTGATTTTGTTCATTGTATAAAGATAGTTGAAAAAAACCGCTATAGCTTTTTGGCGTCCTTCACATTTTGGTTGGTAATTGCAATATCTATGACTTGGGACATTTCAGTGACGTAATGAAACTTTAGACCTTTCAAATAGGATTCCTTAATCTCCTTAATATCCCGCTCATTTTCAGCACAAAGAATAATTTCCTTAATACGTGCCCTTTTGGCGGCAAGTATTTTTTCCTTAATACCACCAACAGGCAATACCTTGCCTCTCAAGGTAATTTCACCGGTCATGGCCAAACTTTTTTTGATCCGCTTTTGGGTGAACAAGGATACCAAGGATGTCAACATGGTAATTCCTGCACTTGGCCCATCTTTTGGAGTGGCACCTTCCGGCACATGGATATGAACGTTATATTTCTCGAATACAGCAGGGTCTATCCCAAATCTATCGGCATTGGATTTTATATATTCCATAGCGATGGTGGCAGACTCCTTCATTACCTTGCCCAAGTTTCCCGTAATACTCAAATTACCTTTTCCTTTTGACAAAATAGATTCTATGAATAAAATGTCACCTCCAACACTGGTCCAAGCCAATCCGGTAACCACACCGGCCACTTCGTTGTTCTCATATTTGGTTCGCTCCATTTTTGGCGAGCCCAAAACCTCTTCTATATCGGCATTGCTGACCTTAACATCATATTCCTCATCTGTGGCGATTGACTTTGCCGCATAACGAACCATTTTGGCAATTTGTTTCTCCAAAGAGCGCACGCCGGATTCCCTAGTATACCCTTCAACGATTTTCTCCAACTGTGGTTTTCCTATTTTCAAGTGGCTCGAGTCCAATCCATGTTCCTCCAACTGCTTGGGCAACAAATGCCTTTTCGCTATTTCTACCTTTTCCTCTATGGTATAACCAGTTACATTGATAATTTCCATTCTGTCCCTCAATGCGGGCTGGATATTTCCCAAATTATTAGCAGTCGCCACAAACATCACTTTGGATAGGTCGTATCCCATTTCCAAGAAGTTATCATAAAAATCGTTGTTCTGTTCCGGATCCAAAACCTCCAGCATTGCCGAGGAAGGGTCACCCTGATGGCTATTGGACAGCTTGTCGATTTCATCCAAAATAAAGACTGGATTGGAAGTCCCTGCCTTTTTAAGGTTTTGAACAATCCTACCTGGCATGGCCCCAATGTATGTCTTTCTATGTCCACGAATTTCGGCCTCGTCCCGCAGACCTCCCAAGGACATACGCACATATTGTCTGCCCAAGGCTTCCGCAATGGATTTACCCAAAGAGGTTTTACCTACACCCGGGGGACCATAAAGGCAAAGAATTGGGGACTTCATATCATTTCGAAGTTTTAGAACTGCCAAATATTCTATAATCCTTCTTTTTACATCCTCTAATCCGTAGTGATCTCTATCCAGAATTCGCTCTGCACGTTTTAAATCGAACTTATCCTTGGAATACTTGTTCCATGGTAAATCCAACAGAAGGTCCAGATAATTTCTTTGAATGGAATATTCTGCCACTTGCGGATTCATTCGCTGCATTTTGGCCAGTTCTTTTTCAAAATGCTCCTTGACCTTTTTACTCCATTTTTTCTTCTTTCCACGCATACGCATTTCCTCCAATTCCTCATCATAGGAAACACCACCAAGTTCCTCTTGTATGGTCTTCATCTGCTGGTGAAGAAAATATTCACGCTGCTGTTGGTCCAGATCACTGCGTACCTTGGACTGTATATCGTTCTTCAACTCCAATTTTTGGAGTTCAACATTCATATATTTTAGGGTGGCCAGTGCCCTATCCTGTAAACTTCCTATCTCGAGAAGGTCTTGCTTTTCCTTTACCCCTAAATTAAGGTTTGAGGACACGAAATTTATCAAAAAAGAATCGCTCTGAATATTTTTAATAGCAAATGAAGCCTCACTGGGTATGTTGGGATTATCCTTGATAATTCTCAAGGCCAAATCCTTAATCGATTCTATAATCGCAATAAATTCCTTATTGTTCCTATCTGGCCTAATTTCTTCCGTTTCGCGAACAGTAGCAGTAATATAGGGCTTTTTGGTAAGTACCTCTGCTATTTCAAAGCGCTTTTTACCCTGGATTATGACCGTGGTATTACCGTCTGGCATTTGCAAAACCCGTAGAATTCTAGCCACGGTTCCTAGTGTATTGATATCCTTAATATCCGGATTTTCGGTTTCCTCATCCTTTTGGGATACCACACCAATAACTTTACTGCCATTATTGGCATCCTTAATCAATTGGATGGATTTATCCCTTCCTGCTGTAATAGGTATTACCACCCCCGGAAACAGGACGGTATTTCTAAGGGGTAAAATAGGCAGTGTTTCCGGCAACTGCTCACTATTCATTTGCTCTTCGTCCTCGGCGGTAAGCAACGGAATTAACTCGGAATCCTGATCAATGCCCTGTAAGGACATATTGTCAAAATTTGAAAATTTAGAATCTCCCATACTCATATATCAGTCATTCTGTCATTAAATGGACAGTAATTTTTTTTCGTTAAAAATTTAAAAACCCTTGAAAGACCTTGCTTACAGGGTTTTTATCGCTTTTTAGTCTCTCTAAACTATACTTTATTCAATTCCTGTGCCATATGTGGCAAGAAGTAAATTGTACATAAAAATGGCCTTGAAAGTATTCAAATCTTTATACCTAAACGTTACAATTCCCGTATGATTTTGCAAGGGTTACCAAAGGCAAGGGTGTTATCGGGAATATTCTTTGTCACTATACTACCAGCACCAATGGTTACATTATCACCAATAGTTACTCCGGGGCAAATGACGGAATTCCCCGCTATCCATACTCTATTGCCAATTTTTACAGGCTTGCTTGATGTTAAATAGAATGCTTCATTACTACTTTCAACAATCCTTTCAGATGCCTTTAAAGGATGGGAAGCGGTATAAATTTGAACGTAGGGTCCTATGAGCACATTTTTTCCAATGGTAATCTTGTTATCATCCAAAAAAGTACAGTTCATATTCACAAAAGTGCCATCCCCAATGGATAAATTATCACCGTAATCACAAAAAAAAGGAGCGTCGATCCAAACACCTTTCCCCACATATTCAAAAAGCTCGGACAGAATTTCCTGTTTTGCCCCCAATAGTTCCGCATCCAGGTTATTGTACTTTTTGAGTAGCTTTCTGGCAAGAAAGTATTGTTTTAACAACTCAGGGTCCCTCGAGTCATAAACCTTTCCCTGTAGCATTTTTTCCCTCTCAGTCATTTGGTGTTATTTTTTTGGCCCTTCTATACTTATAATTTCACTCAATTTATAAAATCTTTTTCTCCAAACTGTAACAATAGGTAAATTGACTCATCTTTATACAAACCAATCACTTTTTGAGCCAAAGTAAGGTACATATTGATGATTTATTACAATCGTGCAAGGAAGGTAAGCAAAGTGCACAAATGGAAGTTTACAATCGGTACTACAAAGCGATGTACAATACAGCTTTGCGAATTGTAAAACATAGTGCGGAAGCCGAAGATATTATGCAGGAATCGTTTTTGAACGCGTTTACGAAACTGGATACTTTTAGAGGTGAGGTTACTTTTGGCGCATGGTTAAAAAGAATTGTAATAAACAAAAGTATTTACCATTACAAAAAGCAACGCCAAAAAAATGAAGTTGCACTGGATGATTTAATGTACAAGGTCGAAGATAATGACGGAATTGCTTCGGATCATGTGTTTGCTGAACAAAAGGCTCAAAAAGTAATGGAAACCATGAAACGCTTAAAAGATAATTACAGAATTTCTTTGACCTTACATTTGATCGAAGGGTATGATTATGAAGAAATTAGTTCTATTATGGATATAAGCTATGCCAATTGTAGAACTACTATTTCCAGGGCGAAAGAAAGTCTTAGAAAAAAATTATTAATTGAAAACTGATGGAAAAAGAAAATTTAGAAGATCTGTTTAAAAACCTTCAGGGCCAATTTGATATTGAGGAACCGGTAACAGGTCACCGAGAAAGGTTTTTGGCAAAACTTAATAGTAACAGTGACAAAACTGTTTCTTTAAGCAAAACGCATTTCAATTGGTGGAAACCCCTATCCATTGCAGCATCTTTAGCGCTGTTGGTTGCATTGGTATACGGACAGCTGGATTTAAATCCAAGTTTGGAGGAACAAGTGGCAGACATTTCACCTGAAGTAGCAAATACTCAATTTTACTTTGCCAGTTTAATCGAGCAGCAAGTAAAGGAATTGGAGGCGGAGGAAACTCCTGAAACAAAAAAAATCATTTCCGACACCATGGACCAGCTTAAAAAACTGGAGCGAGATTATAAAATTTTAGAAAACGAATTGTTGGAAGGTGGCAATAGTAAACTAATCCTTAGTGCCATGATTACCAATTTTCAAACAAGGATTGACTTATTGAACGATGTCTTGAATCAAATTGAAACCATAAAGAATTTAAAAAAATACGATGATGAAAACTTTACTATTTAAATACAGCATACTATTATTTTTATTTTGCCCCATGATCATTTTAGCGGAAAACGGGGGGAAACTGAACGGCAAGTATACCAAGGAAAAAACCATTAAAAAGGAGTTTAATGTAAATTCCGATGCCCTTTTGAAAGTGGACAACAGCTATGGTAATTTGAACATTACTTCATGGAACGAAAATAGGATAATGATCGAGGTCCATATTAAGACCAATGGCAACAACGAGGAAAAAGTACAGCAAAAACTGGATGAAATTTCAGTGAATTTTGACGCAAGTAGCTCTATGGTATCTGCAGAAACGGAGTTTAATGACAACAAAAGTGGTTGGGGATGGAATTGGGGCAAGAACAACAATGTCAACATGCAGATCAACTATACAATCAAACTTCCCGTTAAAAACAGTGTAAACTTGGATAATGACTATGGATCCATCATTTTGGACCGTATTGACGGACATGCCAAAATAAGTTGCGACTATGGAAGGCTGGAAATTGGGGAACTTATGGGAAGGAACAACCAGTTGAACTTTGACTACACCTCAAACTCTACCATAGAATTTATGAACAGTGGAGAAATTAGGGCAGATTATTCCGGTTTCACTGTGGAAAAAGCAGGTGACCTTAAAGTAATTGCAGACTATACCAATGCCAGAATAGAGCAGATGGATAATTTGGATTATAGCAGTGATTATGGAAAAATGGAAATTGGAAGTGTTAAAAATATAAATGGAAATGGCGACTATATTACCGTAAAAATGGGAAGCGTTCATGGCAATGTAGATATTTCGTCCGATTACGGATCAATAAGGATAGATGAACTGGCCGAGGACGCCGGAGACGTTAATATAAGAACAGATTATACCGGTGTCAAAATTGGATATAGTCCCAATTATCATTTCGACTTCAATATCACCACAAGCTACGCTGGAGTAAGTGGCAAGGATGATTTTGTGGTCAACATAAGTACTGAAAAATCTTCATCAAAACACTACGAAGGGTATTATGGAAGCCAAGGCAGCGGAAATACGGTTACCTTGAACAGTGATTACGGAGGTATAAGTTTTACCAAAAATTAATATCAATCAAAACCTGAACGGTGTTCAGCTTAAAATCAATTAAAAAATGAAAAAAATCACAACACTAGCCATTGTTTTGGCCATGACAGTTTCCTGCTCCGCACAATGGGGCAAAAGAATAAAGGGTAACGGGGACGAAGTTACTATCAATAGATCCACTGGCGACTATGACGCCATTGGGGTATCCGGTTGGTTCGATGTTATCCTAGTAGATGGAA
>JAUIGC010000260.1 GCA_030429835.1 Bacteroidia bacterium | reverse complement strand
TCTCCGCTACAGCTACCGCGCCCACGGATGAACTTGTAATTTGACCATCGGTTACAGGTTTCCATACGTTGCCTCCATCAGTTGTTTTCCATAATCCTCCACCGGTAGCTCCAAAATAATATTCGTTGAGTCTGCTTGGACTACCTGCCGAACCTAGGGAACGTCCACCACGAGCGGGACCAATGTTCCGCCATTCCAGTCCTTCATAAAATGAAACGGGAATAGTTTCTGCTTGAGATTTTGTATTTGATGCATCCTGTCCAAAGCAATTTGGTGAGATGATGATAAAACTTACTAATAGTAATTTGGTCAATATTTCTTTCATGTATGTAGTATTCTGAATTAGGTTTGGATTATTTTTCTTTTGATTCCGAATAAAGCTCATGGTTCTCATCGCCACCTGCATTTATATACGCAATTAAATCTACTATTTCTTTTTTGCCTAAGCGATTCAATAGTCCTGATGGCATAAGAGAAATTGGGGATAATTCCCTTTTTGTTATCTCTTTCTTGTTAAGGGTAGTCGTGTACGTTTCGTTAAATGGATTGGGCATTAGAACAACTTCCTCATCCGTTTCGGATTTTATTCTACCGGCAATTTTATTTCCGTTTTCCAGGTGAAATAAGGTATTGGCATATTGATCCGAAATTTCGTCGTTGGGACTGTAAATGGCGAATAAAAGATCATAAGTTCCAAATTTGGTATGTGCTTGTGTTAAGTCCGGGCCAGTCGCTCCGCCCTCTCCTCTAATTCTATGGCAAAGAATACAGGTGGCTGCCGCAAAAGCTCTTTTGCCGTCTTCAATAGTACCTTTGTAATTGTTGAGTCCATCATCGCCCCAGACAATATCTCCCATATCACCGCCCGTATAGTTTCCTCCGGGTCCAATAGGTTGAGGTAGGTCTTCCATGACACTGGTTGGGGAATAGGAGCCTGAAATTTCCTCAAAATAGGGGCGCTGGTCATCAGGTACGTTGTTCATGGCCCTTTGGCGAACATTTTCCATATAGGCTTTAAAACTCATACCTCCATTGGCGGCCAATACATCGTAGTACCAAAGAAAGTAACGTTTGCGCAAGTCTTTGGTCCAACCCTCTTTTGCATTGCTCAAAAGCATACCATAATAAATAGCTTCACTGGGGGGCATTTTTTCGATAACGTCCCTAATTAATGGTCCGTATTGCTCACTTCGTAATGAAGCTTCTTCCGACAGCATTTCAACCCCTTCGGTTACTGTTTTGTTTTCGGTGTGGTATTCAAGTTGTTGCACCAGTTTTTCGATAATTCCATCAGCATTTAAGTACAACAAAATTTGTCCAAGTTCTTTGGAAATTGAATTGTTCGAATTTGGAAACAGCGGGTTCAGTTTATCAATAATTGCAGCTCCTTCTTTTTTAGAGGGAGGTCCCATACGTATAAAATTTAAGGAATAAGCCCGCAAAAGGTCCATTTGCTTTTCTGCTGGCAATGCATTGATGTCTATTTGTTGAAGCTTATTTAAAATAAGTGGTTGTAATTTTTTATCCCCTTGATGGGTTAGAGCGATACTAGCCTCAATGATTTTTACGGCATCCGTTTCATTGGTATAATTCTTTAACCAGCTATTTAGAGGCTGATGTTCCAATACAACTCTAGCGGCATAGCGTAAAAAACGATCGGGTTCGTTCAAATGCTGCCAAGTCAATGATACTCCTTCTGGACCTGTGGCTTTATGAAATTGTTCCAATTGCTTGCGCAGATTTCTTTTGGATTTATCGGCTTCGTTTTGAGCAAGGACGGCAGTGCTCTCTGGGCCTGTATATCTCAAGCGATATAGGTGTGAATCCAATCGTCGACCTCCGGTAGCAAAGTAAAGATTGCCATCATGCCCAGCAATCATATCTGTTAAGGGTAGGGGAGTTCCCGATAAAAATTCTTCCCTTTCGGCCGTGTACGAACTTCCGTTCGGTTTTAAATCGATAAAATACACCGTACCAAAACTCCAATCCATAATGAAAAGACCATTTTTATATTCGGATGGGAAATTTAGTGTAGACGCCGAAAGTACTGCAGTAGGTGATCCCTGTTCTAAATTATGAACCGCGGGAAGGTTATCCGGATAATAGGCCGGCCATTTTCCAGATCCGGTACGCCAACCATATTCGCTGCCACTTGTAACATGATTAATACGTGTAGGGCGGTACCATGGCATACCTATATCCCATTCCATATCTGCGTCATAGGCAAAAAGTTCCCCATCATTATTAAAAGCCATATCGAAGGGGTTTCGATACCCGGCCGAAATCAACTCCCAATCCGTACCGTCTTCATTGAATTTGGCAATCCAGCCTCCCGGCGCTTTTATATCGTTGGCATGACCTCTGGCATCTAGATATGGAGGAAAAAGGTTATCCTCACCCCAGTTAGTAGGCAAAAGGCTATTCTCCTTTACGGTTTCTGGAATTAGGGTATGATTTCCGGCAATAAAATAAATTTCCGTACCGTCTGGCGATAGAACAAAACTATGCGGTCCGTGTTCTCCGGCGCCATCAAGTTTTAACAACATCGTTATACTGTCAAGAGCACCATCATTATCAGCATCGGTAATCCTATAAATACCACTTCCTCTTTCTTCCTCATCTGGTATTTCGTCATCCCAATTTTTGTTCACGGCTACATAAAGGCTGTTAAAGGCCCATAGAAGTCCATGAGCTTCACCAATTTCAAGTTCTAAAGGAATTACCTTTTTTGATGACAGTGTTTCTCCAATTTTTGGGGCGTTGAATTGGTAGATGTTACCATATTGATCACAGGCGTACATTTGATCATTATCCGCTTGCGCTAACGCTACCCATGAACCCTGCCCATTGTTGCTTGGATGATATATTTCCTCCAAGGTAAACCCTTCGGGAAGATTAAATTTGATTTCAGAGGCTTGGTCGGTTGTTTCGTTCTTGGTTTCGGTATTACAAGCATTTGTCATCGCAACTATTGCCAATATTGCGATGAACCGAATAAAATGATTTTTCATGGATAAAAAAGTTGGTCTTTTAGATACCTAAAAGATACAAAACTTAAGTATAGGAATTTAATGTAATTGTCTTAGACCTTCATATACCGTAATGGCAACTGCATTTGCTAAATTTAAGCTCCTTACATGAGGACTATAAATTGGGATTTTGAAAATTTCATGCGAATGTTTTTCTAAAATTTCATTGGAAAGCCCTCTAGATTCCTTACCAAAAATGAGAAACGTATGTTCGGTGTAGACCGCATCCCAATAGTCTTTTGAACCATGGGAGGAAAAAAACATCATTTTCTGCTCTTTATGTGATTCAAAAAACTCCTCTTGATTTTCATACTCTTGTATATCGAGATGCTGCCAATAATCAAGGCCGGCCCTTTTCAATCGTTTATCGGTAATTTCAAAACCGTAGGGTTTAACCAAGTGAAGTTTACAGCCCGTAGCCAAGGCAAGTCTTCCTATATTTCCAGTATTGGTATGGATTTCGGGTTCTATAAGAACAATATGAAGTGCCATGTTTAACTCAAGCTTTTTAAATAGAGGTTTTCAACTTTTTTTCTAGCCCAAGGCGTTCTTCTAAGAAACTTTAAACTGGATTTAATAGAAGGATCGTTTTTAAAACAATTGATGTTTATTTCAGTTGACAATTCTTCCCATGTGTACACTTGGGTAAGGTGTTCCAAGAT
>JAUIGC010000259.1 GCA_030429835.1 Bacteroidia bacterium | reverse complement strand
GCAGTATGGGACGCAATTTGGTGGACTCGTCAACTTTAAGTTTAAGGCACCCAATCCTTCAAAGAAGATAGAATGGGTGAGCAGACAGACTTTGGGTTCTTATGATCTCAAAACAAGCTTTAACAGTCTGAGTGGAACCGTAGGGAAATTGAGTTACTACACCTATTTCAATTATAAGGAAGGCAATGGTTTTAGGCCAAATTCGAATTACAATAGCCGAAATTACTATGCGCATGTGGGTTATCAAGTTTCGGATAGGACAAAACTGACTCTTGAGACCACGTTTTTGGATTATTTGGCACAACAGCCGGGTGGACTTACAGATGCACAATTCATTCAAAACCCCAACTTTAGCAACAGAAGTAGAAACTGGTTCGATGTAAGTTGGAAATTATATTCGGCACGCTTGGACCATAAATTTTCCACAAATACCGATTTTAGTCTAAATATATTTGGATTGGATGCGTCCCGAAGTGCTCTGGGCTTTAGGACCAATAGGGTATCGCAACCGGACGACCTGGAGGAACCAAGGGAATTATTAGTGGACAATTTTAAAAACTGGGGTGCAGAGGCCCGTTTACTCACGAGATATAAGCTGGGAGATTCACAGTCAGCACTTCTATTGGGGTCTAAAATTTATAGGACCAATAATGATCAAAGACAGGGTCCTGGGTCTGCCGATACCAATGCTGATTTTAACTTTGCCGATGAAGATTTTCCCAACTATGAAAGACAATCTGAATTTGATTTTCCGAATGCAAACCTCGCCTTCTTTGGCGAAAATATTTTTAATGTTACTTCCAAGTTGACCCTTACCCCAGGATTTAGGTTGGAACATATAAAAACACAAAGTATAGGAAGTTATAAGAATATTGTATTGGACTTGGCGGGTAACCCTTTGTTGAACGAAGATGTCCAAGATAATAGGGAGTTTAATAGGACGTTCCTTCTTCTTGGTCTAGGTGCCACCTACAAACTAAACCCAAACATTGAATTCTATGGTAATTTCTCGCAAAATTATCGGTCGGTTACCTTTAGCGATATACGTGTAGTAAATCCCTCGTTTCAAATCGATGAAAATATCAGTGATGAAAATGGTTTTACTTCCGATGTCGGATTTCGTGGAAGGTACAAGAACATTTTATCCTATGATGTAAGTGCATTTGGACTTTTGTATGATAATAGGTTGGGGGAAATTCTTAAAAATGAAACCCGAACAAATGCCGTGGGCGAAGAAGTGGAAACGGGTAGGGTCATTCGTTTTCGTGGTAACATAGGAACCGCTTTTATTTATGGTTTGGAAAGCTTTTCAAACTGGAGTCTTAAGGAAACTTTTTTTCCAGCGGAGGAGAAATTGAAAATGAACTATTTCATGAACTTGGCATTGACGGATTCTGAATATGTATCATCGGAAAGTACTAATGTAGAAGGTAATAAGGTTGAATTTATTCCAGCCATCAATCTAAAGACAGGGCTCAATTTTGGATACGGAAATCTGCTGGGTAGTTTACAATATACCTATTTGTTTAAACAGTTTACGGATGCAACCAACGCACCTAGGGATATAAATGATAATCAAAGGGGTATAGAAGGGGAAATTCCGGCTTACGATATTCTGGATTTTTCTTTGTCATACACCTATAAAAAATGGAAGCTAGAAGCAGGAATCAATAATGTATTGAACAATAGCTATTTTACTCGAAGGGCTACAGGTTATCCCGGACCGGGTATTATACCTTCGGAGCCCAGAACTTTTTATACCACTTTACAGTTCAAAATTTGAGGTCAAAAAAGAATATAGGATTGGTAATTTTGAGCTTGAAGGTTTAAATTGGATTCGGCATTTTGATGATAAAATAAAATGCATGGCAATCGGCTTTTTTAATGGCCAATTGGCAACCCCATAAACCAATTATATTCATTATATTTGCACGCAATTAAATCCTTAATTGCCATGGAAGCTCACCTTAACAAAATTCTCGGAGAAGGTCTTACTTATGATGACGTACTCTTGGTACCAGCATATTCCGAAGTTTTACCCAGAGAGGTAAACATTCAATCAAAATTTACAAGAAACATCACCATAAATGTTCCCATAATTTCGGCCGCAATGGATACGGTTACGGAATCACGTATGGCGATTGCTATTGCCCAGGAAGGGGGAATAGGTGTGCTTCATAAAAATATGACCATAGAGCAACAGGCGCTAAAAGTCCGAAAGGTCAAAAGAGCTGAAAGTGGTATGATATTGGACCCGGTCACCATGCCCTTGAATTCCAAGGTTAAGGATGCCAAAGCCAATATGAAAGAACACAGTATTGGCGGTATTCCTATTGTAGATGATGAAGGAAAACTGATAGGAATTGTTACCAATAGGGATTTAAGGTTTGAGAAAAATAATGACCGACCCATTTCAGAAGTAATGACCTCTGAAAATCTGGTTACTGCCGGTGAGGGTACTTCGCTTTCTGAAGCTGAGGATATTCTACAAGAGCACAAAATCGAAAAACTTCCAGTAGTAGATAAGGATAACAAACTAATTGGATTGATAACCTTTAGGGATATCACAAAACTCACCCAAAAGCCCATTGCGAACAAAGACCAATACGGTAGGTTACGTGTTGCCGCGGCTCTTGGGGTTACTATGGATGCTGTGGATAGGGCAGAGGCCTTGGTAAATGCCGGTGTGGATGCCGTGGTAATCGATACGGCTCACGGCCATACCAAAGGTGTGGTTTCCGTATTGAAGGAGGTCAAGAAAAAATTCCCGGATTTGGATGTCATCGTAGGTAATATTGCTACCGGGGAGGCCGCCAAATACTTGGTCGATGCCGGTGCCGATGCTGTTAAGGTAGGTATAGGTCCTGGATCTATTTGTACTACCAGAGTTGTGGCTGGCGTCGGATTTCCTCAATTCTCGGCGGTTCTTGAAGTTTCGGCGGCCATTAAAGGTTCTGGGGTACCCGTTATTGCTGATGGAGGTATACGCTACACAGGCGATATTCCCAAAGCGATTGCTGCAGGAGCGGATACGGTAATGTTGGGGTCACTATTGGCGGGAACTAAGGAATCACCTGGTGAGACCATTATTTATGAAGGTAGGAAGTTTAAAAGTTACCGCGGTATGGGTTCCGTAGAGGCCATGAAGCAAGGTAGTAAAGACCGATATTTTCAGGATGTTGAGGATGATATCAAGAAATTGGTGCCCGAAGGTATTGTTGGCCGTGTTCCCTATAAGGGAGATTTATTCGAGAGTATCCATCAGTTTATTGGCGGTCTAAGGGCCGGTATGGGCTACTGTGGAGCTAAGGATATTGCAACGCTAAAGGAAACGGGCCGTTTTGTAAAGATAACAGCCAGTGGTATCAACGAAAGCCACCCTCACGATGTAACCATCACCAAGGAATCTCCTAATTATAGCAGATAGATATTTATTCGTTTTTTAAGGTTTTACAGGTTTTACTAAAAGTTGGACTCTTCTTAGGTCGTCCGCAGCTTGCCATAGTTTACTTTTTAGGGAAGGATTTAAGTCGGGATTGTCTTTCAAATAATCTTGCATGATTTGATAGGCTTCTTCTGAAGTGTGATTACCAATGGTACTGCTAAGCCAGCGTTTTGGAAAGAAAATATCGCCAGTTTTTTGAATCTCATCCAAAAGATCTAGGCTTTCCCTTAAATGTTTCAGGGCGAATTTCTCGT
>JAUIGC010000036.1 GCA_030429835.1 Bacteroidia bacterium | reverse complement strand
TGCCAATAGAACCAAGTTTTTGGTTTTATTAACTAAGTTTACTTTTTTCATTTTAACATTTGTTTTAGTTTTTTATGTACGGTTGATTAATCAAATCTAAAATTCAATTCTGTGCGAAATCTGTAGTGAAACCCTATTATTTATTTTAAACAATCATTTTATGGCTGTAAATATTATAAATATGAAAATACTAACTGGTACCAACTATAATAATAGAAATTGCATCTTTAAAGCCGTTACAACTGAATTTTATGTCATTAACGGTTCCTTAACATTCGATAAACTCAGTTCCAAGAAGTATTTTGAAACAAACAAAAGCTATCTTATTCGCTGGTTTTTATTTAAAACAATATGAAATATTATTGTACCTGAGGACCTGAACTAAATTGGGGCAGAATAGGAATCGAGAAACTTCTATTTTGGTTCCTTTGTTAATTTTAGGGAGGCATTGGATGATGTCTGCCTGGAATACCAAAAGAGGACCGGTATCGGCCATGCCTGGAAAAACTTGAGGATTTATAAGTCAATTTGATTCAAGATTACATAGGAATTTGATTCCGTTGCTCATATAGAGGTAAATGGAACCTATACTATTTAACAGGGCCAATATGATTCTTCAAAATGGTTCGCTTTTAATCAATGTCCTCAATGGGTGTCAAAAGATATATTATGCTTTATCATATGGGTAGGTTTTGGGAAGTTTGGACATGCTTTCCTCGGTGTGCCCTTTTTTGATTTTTAATTATAGAAAATTCAACCCAATATATTTTTCTCTGCATCATTTTGTATGTTCTCTAGCATAACAAAAGCTGATAATGAGTTAATAAAATAGTTGCTATGGAATGGGGACAACTGATTTTAATATAGGTTAAACTATAACATTGGAGTCAATCCTGGGTAGATTGATTGTATCTAAGAACTTGTGTTTGTATATATAGGAGGGTAAAACATTTTTTTTTGCATTACAGATTCTCTCCGGTCTTTACGCAAACTTAAGTTAAAAGTAAAGGGTCTAAAGACTTACTGGATTTTAAAACTATAAAGATATGGGGCCCTATGGGCACCCCCAGTAAACCGTTTCTCATGACGGATTAAGATGTTTGCTGATAACATTTTTCGTTGAAAAGCGGTACGTTTGAAAGATTCACCCAAGATTTTTTCATAGACATTCTGTAATTCTTTCATAGTAAATTTTTCAGGAAGAAGGTTCATACCCAACAATTTTCTGTCAAGATTATCACGTAGCGTGGTTAATGCTCTTTGCACAATGGTTCCATGGTCCATTATCAATGGGGGTAGTTCATCTAAGGAATACCAATCAATGCTGTCGGCCAAGGCATCCGGAATTGGATTTACTTCTTCAAAATTGATCAATGCATAATAGGCGATCGATATGAATCGGTCCAATAGCCATTCATGGGCCTTAATATCCAGCCCATTCATTATCAATATCCGCTCCATGGCCATGGAATCAAATCTATTAAGGTCTCCAAAAGTATGGAACTGTTCCAAATAAAGATTATCTATTCCTGTTCGCTCCATAACGCCTTTAGTTACTGCTTCATCTAAGCTTTCATTTCGTCTAACAAAACCTCCTGGCAAGGCGAATAGGCCTGTGTTTTGGTATTCCAGTATCAAGATTTTCAACTCTTTCCCATTGAAACCGAATATGACGGAATCAAATGCAATATGGGAAAGATAGTCTTCTTTTTTGGGTCCTTGTGTATACTTGTCAGTGTTCAAAATACTATTTTTTGTAAATAAAGCATGAAAAGTGGTAAAAACAAAGTATTATTGTAACAAAATGTTACAATAATAAATAGACAAACACACAATGAAGAAATTAGCTGTTAATTTATTAGTATTACTGTGTATTAGTTTTACTGTCAGTGCACAGAAAATCAATACTTTTCCTGTTCAAGTAGAACTTGAAAATGGAACCCTGGAGGGGCTTTACGATACCCATTCGGGTATCCAAAAGTATTTTGGAATACCCTTTGCCAAACCTCCAGTAGGCGAATTGAGATGGAAAGCCCCACAACCTTTGGATGCCTGGGAGGGTGTCAAGGAAGCCAAGGAATTCGGTCCCAGACCTATACAGGCTATGGTGTTCGGGGATATGAAATCGAGGTCAAAGGGTTTAAGCGAGGATTGCCTATACCTCAATGTATGGACACCTGTTAAAAACAATCAAAAAGACCTTCCCGTATTGGTCTATTTTTATGGGGGAGGGAATGTGGCCGGCGATGCCTCGGAGTACCGATATGATGGTGAGAGCATGGCCAAAAAGGGAATTGTGGTAGTGACCACCAATTATCGCCTCAATGTTTTTGGGAATTTGGCGCATCCTGAATTGAGTAAAGAAGCCCCATACAAAGCATCGGGGAACTATGGCCAGTTGGATCAAAACATGGCACTACAATGGGTACAGGACAATATTAGTGCCTTTGGTGGTGATCCTGGCAAAGTGACCATAGCAGGCGAGTCTGCCGGCTCCATAGGGGTCAGTGTTCAAATGGCCTCCCCCTTATCAAAAAACCTTATTGCGGGAGCGATTGGGGAAAGTGGAGCTGCAATTTCCTCCACCATGTCCCCGGTTTCTTTGGAAGTAGCGGAAAAACAAGGGGTGCAATTTCTTGAAAGCGCGGATGTGGCAAGCATTTCTGCCTTGAGAAAACTCAGTACAAGGGAGATCTATGAAAAGTACAATGACTCCCAAAAGTTTGGTTTTCCTATGGTGATTGATGGTTATCTTATACCAAAAACACTACCTGAAATTTTTTCTTCTAAACAACAGGCACAGGTGCCTTTATTGGTTGGGTGGAATTCTGCCGAAATCCCAGGCATGGCATTTACACAGGGCCCAATCACTAAAAAGACTTTTGTGGAAAAGGTCAAACAAAATTATCCAGAACAATATGAAGAGGTTTTAAAACTCTATCCCCATGACACCTCTACAGAAGTTGAATGGGCAGCGACCAACCTAGCATCAGATAACTTCATAGCTTACAGTACCTGGAAGTGGTTCGATCTGCACCGTAAAAATTCAAATCAACCGGTTTACCGATACCTTTACAGTAAGATCCGTCCACCATTGCGCGATAAAAACAAGATTTCCGGATTAGCGGGAGGTACCGTGGAAATGGATTCTGGCGCACCTCAGATGCCCAAAGCGATCGGAGCACCGCATGCCGCGGAAATTGAATATGCCATGGGCAATCTGCATCTTGTGGACGATTATGCTTGGACCGCTGATGATTATAAAGCTTCCAAGACCATGCAACAATTTTTTGCCAACTTTATCAAGACAGGTAATCCCAATGATAATGAGTTACCTACTTGGGATGCAGTCAAAGCCAACGAAAGTGACCCTCCGGTGATGATCATTGATACGGAGAGCAGACCGATCAAGGCGGAGAACGATGCTCGTTATCTCTTTTTGGACCAACTTAATAAAAATTGATTCTCTTTACTGGAATAGCGATTACTATACTATTGCTGGCACTTATCCTTTTTAAAAAATAGGTAAGTGTCCTTTCCACTTGGATCATTATTCCCATTATCGGTTCATTGATAGTGGGCTTTGGTCTAGATACTGAAGACTTTGCCGTACAGGGCAACAAAAACATTGCAACAGTCGTCACCACTTTCGTCTTTGCCATTTTGTTTTTTGGTGTATTGATCGATGCGGAAATGTTGGATTCCATCATTTATACTATTCTTAGATTAGTGGAACGTAACCAGTAAAAATGGTTCTGTCATAATAAAACAGATTATAAAAGGATTAATGGCAATAAGAGTGGTAAAAGTAGATTATTCCAAGATTCAATGATAGATTTTCAAGTTCTCAAAAGGGGTAGAAAGTAATATAGATAAAAAAATGTTGTCTGTAATAGTTGGCGAATGGATGAAACCTTTATCAAGGTAGTAGATTTGAATAGGTATCTATATCGGGCCGTTGATAAAAATGGTAATACCGTTGATTTCTTGTCCACCAAAAGGAAAATGAAAGAATTGTAACAGAATGTAAAATTTCCAAATTGGCCTTTTGTCTCGCTCAGTAAATTAGTACGTGTAAGTTTTGGCGCTTGCAGCACTTCACTTCGTTTAGCTCACCTTTATTTGATAATAATTAAGAACATGGTTTGTTCAAAAGAATATCCTTGAAATAAAATTTTATAGCAAATAAATTTAACATGATATTGTAATTTTATCTTCTAAAGATTAGCACAACAAATAATTTAATTCAAATACGATGAATCATAAAAAGGAAGTTGCCAAACAATACATCGAATATTTAGAAAAAGGAAATGTTCAAGGCATAGTAGACTTGTTCACTACCAATGGATTTGTGGAATCTCCAATATACGGTCGAATGAACGCAAAGGATTTTTATAAAGAATTATTAGCGGATACGACGAAATCAGAATTAAAGTTGAAGCGAATATTTGAAGATACGGCGACAAATTGCGTGGCACTATATTTTAATTACAAATGGACCATGAAAAATGGTGAAACAGCAGATTTTGACGTTGTGGATATCATCAATTTTGATGAGCAAAATAAAATAGAGCAGTTAAAGATCATCTATGATACTGTGAAAAGTAGAGTTATCAAACAAAGATTGCAAGCTGATACGCTATAACTTAATCATTGCAATCAACAATATTAGGGGCTAGATTTATTTAAGAGTCTAACCCCTGTTTTTTATAAAATCATCAATACACCCTTTTTATTAAAGTTACATACGTCATTTGGAACAGCATTTAAGAATAGCTCATTTGTGATTAAATTTTAGTTTAAAATCAATTAATCTGATATGTCTCTAAAATTTATTAATTTAGTCATAGAAAGCATATCGGAACGGTCAAAAGTTACCTATTCGGTTACCTTTTTTTGAAAAGATGACGTAACATATTGGTTTATAGTGGTGTACTGATATTTATTGGGCCAGTCATCCCGACAAAAAAGCTAGATTTTAATCTAGCTTTTTTTATTTAGTCCCTTCCTTTAAGGGTTTAATGGATTTTGATAATGATAAATTGAAATAGCTTTTACGCCTCCCAGCTAAGGAGTATTGGTTTGATAAGTTTTTGGATACTTGTAGTGCGAAACATCGTTAGCCCACACCTAAGGATTATTTTTATTTGAATAGCAGTAAATGAGATTAGGGAGGTTTGACAATACAGTCCTTATGATTTAACCGATAATTGGACGGTTGAACCATAAATCATGGGAAGCAGAAAAATAATTTCTATTTTTACAGGAATAGCCTACTTTTTATGTTCAAAAAGCCTCAGCTACTTTTTTATGTCGTTGTTCTTCTAGCGGTAGCATGTTCAAAGGAAGATACAGATACAGACGAAACTCCCAAACTTGATAAAATAGAAATAGCCTCATTTAGAATTCTTGAAAATTCTTCGAAGGGGGTGACAACGGAAACCAAGATAATTTTTGAAAGCTCAGCCATTGATGCAATCAATGACCATGGTCTTCATATTTTGAAAGGTAATTTACCCTATGATAAAGTGTCATTGGGTCAATTGAGCAATAAAAGCTTCGTTTCAACAGTAAGTTCAGGCTTAACTAAAGGAGAGTCCTATTCAATCTATCCCTATATCTATGCTAAGAATACTTTTTTCTATGGCGATACATTAGAGTTCGTTAGTAATGTTGATATAGATGTTGAAGTTTTTGACTGGTACCCGAGACAAGGCTTTGTGAAGGACACCATAAATATCATAGGAAAGAACTTTTGCAAGTCTTCTGGGATAATAACAAACATATTCACTTTAAACAATATTGAGCAGGAGTTAATATTTGAATCGGACAGCCTGATTCGCTCAGTGGTATTGCCTAATATTGATAAGTCAATATTATCGGCAGCTTTGGGTACCTGTAATGAAACTTATTTACTGGAGCCTAATTTTGTTGTAGACCCTCCTACGCTGGACTCAATTGCTCCCCACGAGGCTTATTTGGGGGAAACTTTTACCATATATGGAAAGAATTTTCATTCTGATATCAGTAAGGTCTGGATTGGTGATTTTGAAGTGGAATTGTTACCCGATAGACAAAATGATAGTCTGCGGGCAGTTGTGACCAAAGATTTTCCCCCAGGTCTGTTGGACCTAAAAATTCAGGTTCTTGATAGATTTATTGATAAAGAATCTGGCTTTCAGAGCACAACTCCTATAATTCATGAATTGGATAAGGTTGAAACTGGTTTTCTGGATACCTTAACAATTAAAGGGGCCTATTTGGTACAACCCAATGAGAATCTAGAAGTTCTTGTGGGTGGGCGCAATCAAAAAATATTGGAATCTTCCAAAGAGGAGATAAAAATAGTGATCGATACCTACTTTGAAGAGGAAGACCCTAAGCTTGTGGTCCATACTGGGGATTTTTCCCTTACCGAGGATATTGACATGCTACCACCCCAAATCATATCCTTTGATAAAGAGGAGTACCATTTGTACGATGACGAAATAACGATTGAGACCAAATATTTTTTAGGGTTTAAATCCAACGTTAGGATCGGGGAGGCAGAGTCTTCTGACTATGGATACGAATTTGACCCCATTGATTCAGAGGGAAACCTTACGATTTCGTTGACTCGATGGTTGGAGGCCGTAGGCAACAGATATCCTGATTTTGTGTTCGATGCTACTGGCGAAATAAAAATTGCCTTGACCACTGCCTATGGTACGGCAGAGATGAATTTTAAAGTCTTTGCGCCATTCATCGAATCTCTGTCTGAAGACACTTATTTTCACAATAACTCCATACAGTTGAATGGGTTGGATTTTGGGTATGACGAAGTGAGCAAGGTATTCATAGATGATACTGAAGTTGTTTTCCAGGGCCTTTCCACATATGCACAATACAACAAAACCATATATTTTCCAGTGCCAGAAAACTTATTGCCAGGAACACATAATATAAAAGTAGTCACGGGAGGGCAGGAATCCAATATTCTTCAGTTTGAACTGGGCAATATTACCGTGTCGGGATTGACCCCCGATTCTGGGACCAGAAATACAGTATACACCATAACTGGGGCTAATCTGGATAATCCATTGTCCTATGAATTTAAGCTCAATGGGTTTTTGTGTACGGAACTTAATGCTACTCCAAACCAAGTTCAAATTACACTTCCCTATTTTATTCCTTTGGAACCGAACAATGAAATCACATTCACTTACGGATCGCAAAGTACTTCTGCAGGGTTTATTAATGGAATTGAACCCTATGAAATAATCGAAGATTACCAAAAACCATCTGGTTTATCAAAGTACAGTGGTAGTTTTGAATATAACGGAAGGTTGTATGGGCTTACATACGATGGTATTTATGAGTTCGACACGTCCAATGGGAGCTGGAGTATCTTTGAATCCAATATGCCCCAGATAACCAATTATTTTATCAATAGCTATTATATCTCTGTAGTTGGAGATGAGGTATATGTGTATTACGAAAATGGGTTTTTGGTATATAACATGACAGCTAGGACTTGGAGCCGAGTAGACTTACAGATAGAGGGAGAACTTATCATACATAGGGCGGTGGTTTATGGGAATGATGCCTATTTGTTCATGAAAAGACCTGAAAATGTGTATTATGTGATGATGTACAAGTACGATTTGACTAATGATACGTATGAACTTACCAGTCAACCTACCTTGAAAAATAATTTTGGAATGTTGGCATCCAATAGGGTTTATGAAGAAAATGGCAAAATCTTCTTGGATGTGCTCGATGATTACATAATGATGTATGATATTGTAACAGATACTTGGGAGAATATAGGTTTTCCGAAAGGAGACAGTACTTTTCATTACGATAATAGCTTATATTACTACGACAATGTGCTTTATTTCAGTGGAGGTAGGGGTAACGAGCCCACTGAGAATACCCTCTTTGGCTATGACTTTAATACCAAGGTTTGGTCCGAAAAAACATCCATGCCATTAAAACTTCACGATCATACCATTTTTGGGGATAATGGATACCTGTATCTTTTACTTGGCGCGGGAGAGTACGGGTATGACAATCAGGAACTCATGAGATATAACATATCAGAAGACCCAAACTAAATTTTACAATGAACCGATTTAGAATTTTTTCCCTGTTTCTAATTTCTTTCCTAGTATTTCAAGGATGCAGTAAAAATGATTCGGATGAATATACTCCCCCTTCGTTTTCTTCCTTGCCAAGAGCACTTCTAGGAGAGGAGATTGAAATAGATGGGCAAGGGTTTGAATTGGGAAAACTTCAGATATTTTTTGACAATGAAGAATCTGCAATAAACTATGTCACGGACAAAAAGATAAAAGTTAGGGTACCCAGAACTTTGGATAGGTATAATCCAACAGTACGAATTGTGGATTTGAATACAGACAAGAATATTCTTGAAGAAACCTTTTTTTTGAAAGAACCAGTAATAACCGGATTTGACAAATCTGAAATTTCTTTTGATGAAGTTCTGGTCATTGAGGGCGAAAATTTTGATTCTAGTAAGAATTATGTAGAAGTGGAAGTCAATGGAGAGCGGGCCCAAGTGCAAAGTGCCAACTATAATCAGATTGAAATCATTCTTCCTACCAATATTTCAAAAAGTGAGCTTGACGTAACGGTCACAGCCCAATTACAAGATGTAGGGTCCAATGCCCCATTAAAACTGACAAAACCGGAAATTCTTGCTACCACTGATGTATTCTGGACTGGCAGTGAACTTGTAATAAGTGGAACCAATTTCAATCCTGATAGAAACATTGGAAAAATCTTTATTGATGGTAAAGAGACCAATATATCCAGTGCTTCAAAAGAAGAGTTGCGGGTATATACCCCGGTCGGGCCTTATCAGGATTTTGTGGCCACGAATGTGGTTTATGAAATGGGAGGATACGAGGTAGTTTTTGAAAAAGAGTACGAAATATTGAACAATGCCATTATTGTTGATGACAACCCTAGGGTGAACATGACATTTCCGGCTGTATACAATGGCAAGGCCTATGCCTATTTTCAAGACGAAGAATTGGAATTTGGCTATAGTAATAATCTGTATGAGTTTTCAGTTGAATCGTACCAATGGCACAAGATTGAAGGAACTGAACTTGAAGGATATTTGAATAATATGACCTATAATGAAAATGGGAAGATGTATGTATACCTAACCGATTCCGAAAACCACAGAATACTTGTTTCAGTAGGATTATCAAATTTTACCAAGGAAGAAGTTTCCTTACCGTTCAATGATAATAGATCGGGTGTGCTCGATTTTTATTTTCAAGGCTCCTATTATATGATCAACGGTACAATCTATGATGGTTTTTCCAATAATCCGGTAGAGCAGAGCTATCAATACGATGAGCTTACTGAAATTTGGACAGAGCTGTCTTCAGGGCCGATATGGGATTATTTTAAATCATATGATACCGACATAAGTGATGTCTTTTATTATGAAGGGATAATGTATTATAATTACTCCCCACAATCTGGTATCACAAACGGATATCGTTTAAAACCTGATGCTACAGTGGAAGAAACACCCTCTAGATTTTATTTCGGATATCAGGACGCTGTGATCAATCAATACTTCTATTATGGAGGTTTTGGCAATTATTTTAATGATAAACCGGGCATAGAGCATTATTTGGGGTCTGCTTGGGAAATTGGTAATTTCTTTGTCCTGGAAGGAAACATTTATTTTCAAAAAGAATACCAAACCTACAAACTGAAAAAAGAAATACTGGATACAATTTTATAGAGATTGTTTGGATTACATATTAAAAATATTTCTTAGCTGATAGAAAAAACGTTCTATTAACCTTAAATCTTCCACAATTATTTCAGCTTTTCCTGTAGTGCCGGGCATATAACTGATTTCTTTATCAGAAATGGTGGCAAGTCTCTCTCCTATTTTTACTTCAACTGAAAGAAACCCATCTTGGTCTGGCACAGTACCGATGCGCTGTATTGTACTTTCAATGATATCGTTCTTCAGTATTATATCTTCCGATAAATAAATTCTGACCTGTTGTCCCTTTCTGATTTTTGCTATTTGGTTGATGGGAACTTTAAGTTTTCCAATATACGGACCATGATTCGTGGGCATGATTGTGAACAGCAAATCTCCTTGTTTTACATGGCGCCCAATTTTCCAAAAATCTACAAAATGAATCTGTCCAGACATATTGGATGTCAGCATCATGTCTGCCCCATCATTAGTGATTATTCCCAGTAAATCTCCAGAATTGACCCTGTCCCCATCTTGAATATTAAGCTTTAAAAATGTACCATCAATATCTGCATAAAGGTTTTCTGTAGGTACTGTTGTACTCAAAGCAACCTCACAAGTAACAGTATTTGGGTATTTGATAAAATAAGAAATTGTAAATACCCCGATAATCAAAAAAAGAATCAGCGTATTTCCACAACGAATCATCCAATTGGGGACTAGGCCTAATATTTCTTGCACCGCGGAGCTTCGCAATGCAATTGACTTCTCATCTGTGTGTTTGTTTTCCATTGTATCAATTTCCAAGTTCCAATTGGTTTTTCACCAAATTGTAATAGCTGCCTTTTTGCTTTGTCAACTCTTTATGATTACCTATCTCAACGATTTTACCATTATCCAGAACTACGATTTGGGATGCATTTTTTACCGTACTTAGCCGGTGGGCAATAATGACAACCGTCTTATCCACAAAAAATCCATCAAGGTTTTCCATGATCTTTTTTTCATTGTTGGCGTCCAAAGCAGATGTGGCTTCATCGAAAAATAGAAAGTCTGGGTTTTTATAAACTGCCCTTGCAATTAATAAACGTTGTTTTTGACCAGTGCTTAGACCAGTTCCCTCCAATCCTATTTTTGTATTGAAACCTAAAGGAAGACCTGCAATGTAGTCTTGTATGTTAGCAATCTTTACCGAGTTCCGTAATCGTTTTTCGTCTATCATGTCGGCGCCAACAGCAATGTTTTGGGCAATGGTATCATTAAAAATATAACCTTCTTGCATAACCACGCCACAGTGTTCCCGCCATACTTTTTGTGCCATCTTATTTAGATTATTGCTTCCGATACTAATTTTGCCTGAATTTGGTTCATAAAATCGTAAGAGTAATTTCATTAAGGTAGTTTTACCACTTCCACTTACTCCAACTATCGCTGTTATTTTGTTGGCCGGTATAGTTAAATTTAGATTCTTTAAAACTGGGTCAAGTCCTCCCAAATAGCGAAAGGAAACATCCACTAATTTTAAATCGGCGTTTTTGGGCAAATGCAATATTTTCTTTTCACTGGTATTTTCTTCATCCTCCAAATTGTGGATTTCACCCAAGCGATTAAGCGAAATCTTGGCGTCTTGAACATCCCTGAAAAAGCCAATCATCTGGGAAACAGGCGCATTTAGTTGTCCAACAATATAGGAGATGGCCACCATCATACCCAATGTGATTTCACCATCAATAACCAATTTAGCTGAGAGTACAGTGATAAGAATGTTTTTCAACTCATTAATAAATGATGAGCCCACAGTTTGGGTTTGCTCTAGAGCCAAACTCTTCATTTCAACCCTGAACAAACGTGCCTGAACATATTCCCAATTCCATCTTAAACGGCGCTCGGCGTTATGAAGTTTTATTTCCTGCATGCCATTGATTAATTCCACTACTTTGCTCTGTTCTTTGCTTAGCTCCGAAAAGCGTTTGTGATCTAGTTCTTTTCTTTTTTTAAAAAAGAACAACACCCATCCAAAATAAAGACAACTGCCTAAAAGGAAAATTGCAAAAATCTGTAGGTTGTAATAGGCCAGAACAAATCCGAATATGAAAAAATTGACCATGGAGAATAATACGTTTAAAGAGGAAGTGGTCAATAGTTTTTCAATACGTTTATGGTCCCCTATTCTTTGCATGAGGTCTCCCGTCATCTTAGAATCAAAAAAGGCCATGGGGAGGTTCATCAGTTTTATGAAGAAGTCTGATACCAAGGAGATATTTATTCGCGTACTTAAGTGCAATAAAATCCATCCGCGTATTACTTCAAGTGCCGTTCTTCCAAGAAATAAGAATAGCTGTGCAAACAAGATGAGATAAATAAAATTGATATCCTGATTTTGAATGCCGACATCAACAATGCTTTGGGTCAAAAAGGGAACTATTAGTTGAAGTAAACTACCTGCCAGTAAACCTATGGCCAATTGCAGAATAAATTTTTTGTACTTTATTAGATAGTGCGATAAAAACGAAATGTTGAATTTCTCCTTTCTATCATTCTTTTTTTCATGGTCATAAAACGTGGCAGTCGGTTCAATTAACAATGCAACACCTTCTTCGGTATTGATATCTGCATTGCTGCCAATCCATAATTTGATAAACTCCTCAGTTTCATAGTTAATTAGACTATAGGCAGGGTCGGAGATATAGGTTTTATGTTTTTTGATTTTATAGAGTACCACAAAATGTTCTTCTTTCCAATGCAGAATACAGGGCAAAGGAACATCGGCCAACTTATTGTAGCTCAATTTTACGCCTATACTATGAAAACCCAATTTTTCCGCTGCTTCCCCAAGCCCTAATAAACTGCTGCCTTCTCTGGTTGTCTCGGCCCAATCCCTTAAATTCTGAATGCCAATATCTCTGCCATAATATTTTGCTATCATCTTAAGGCAGGTAGGACCACAGTCTTTTTGTTCTGCTTGTTTAAAGAATGGGAATTTTGCCATAGATCAAGTGGGCATATAATTGTGGAAATGTGTAAGGGTGAATTTCTAGGAATGAACCATATATTAAACTAAAGTCATCTAACTAGTATAGGGTCAGGGATTTATTGTCTAAAATGCAAAATAGATAGGTCAAGAATTTCTTCTTGACCTATTTTCACAATAAGAATATAGCACAGTACCAATCCTTAAGAGCTTATGGTTACCATGGTATACACCCAGAACTTAGACATGTTCCGGGGCATAATTTATGACACCCATAAAAACAATTGTCACCAAGAGATTTGCCGGCACATTCGTTACCAGGCACGCATGCTGCACTACCTCCATTAATGGCTTTTTGGGCTGTTCTTCCCAGGGTTTTTACACCAGTTAAACTTGCTAACTTTTTCATTTTAAATAATATTTAAATTAAATTGGCCCTGAACATTTAATGACACTCAAGGTTTGTGTCCATCTTTCGCGAAAAGATATTGTTCCCTCAGCGCTGCTTTTCCGCATACAATTGCGGAAAAGTACAGGCTTTGGTTATGAATTTATTAGTTCTGTATTCTCTTCAACGGCACTTAAATCATTGGTGCTTTCAGTAAGATCTTCGATAAAGTAAGAGATGTCGGTGCGCTGGTATTCTTTTGGAAATTCTTTTCCATTGATATAGACAGCGGGCGTAAAATGCACTTCTTTTTCAATACACCATTGTTGTTGCTCAAGTAAAATGGTAGAATAGTCCTCATGATTAATAGGTTCGCCCCAGTCCAGCAACCATTTTGGTAGATCGGAATCTTCAGCATAGGCCTCTCCCATAGCTTTTAGAAGTGTTTCCACAGGTTGGGTTTCATACAGCTCCAAAAGTCTAGAACATACCCTATTTCCAATATCTTCCTTTTCTTTGGCATTTACATTAAATCGTATGACAAGGTTTATATCATCTGGATTTTTATCCAAAACCTTTTCAAGCTCGTTGTGGGCAGACTTACAATAAAAGCACTGAGGGCTCGTCACCAAGAGAATACTAACATTGGCGTGAACATTGCCAAGTACGATTTCCCTGCCTTCGAAAGTTGGTAGATTTGGTTCTAGGCGAACCCCTTTATTGAGGACGGATAGAAATAAATCAAAATTACGTTTGAACTTATAGTGCTCAATTTTTAGTTTTCCTAGTTCATGTCTTCCATGTAAAAGAGGTCTGATGAATATCCAAATTGAAGTAGCTAGTAAAAAGGAAAAAAGTGCAATAACACTATTGCCAAAATTCAGGGATATATCTTTAATTCCGGCACCACCCATCAAAAAAGTCCCAAATTGGGTCCATAGAACTGCAACAATACCCAAACATAGAGGACACCATTTTTCAACTATAATGTATTGATAGTATATAGAATAAAGGGTAACAGGAATTGTAAGTGTGGTAAGTAGGATAATAATCGAATTTGTTTTACCGAACGCCAAAACCAACAGCCAGGTTATGACCAAGCCTAAAAAATAAATGACACTCAAATCGCTCAATTTTAAAAAATTAAAAAGCGAAGCACCTTTGGAGTTTAGCACCTCATCGCAGCTAGTAGACTCACCATCACTACAAAACGCGTCCACTACCTTAGATTTGAAACCCAATTCGCGATTAACAATAAGAATACTGATTAGCAGTCCGGAAAGTGCAAGGCTTAGTTGTAATGTCTGAAGCCAATCTGGATTCCAGCCAATAAAGAATCCAATCAAAAGTAATCCTGTAAGTGAATAGATGGCATAAGAAAGTTTATTATTGGGTGCTTCATTTGAAAGTTTAGTATTCTCACCATCAATTTCCGCAGCCACAACGATGCCGCTCCAATCTTTCAAAAAATCGGTCGCATCCTTAATCTTCCTCTCCTTGTTTTCCAACAATAATTCAAATTTACTGCCAACCCTACTCACCATCATAAATTGTCTGTCTTGGGTCAAGGATATAAAATTATCGGGTGTTTGTTGCAGCGTGTACATATCAACAGGGACCTCCAATGCCAAATTTTTAATCCCCAAATGTGATAGTACTCCAGTGAGGGAATGTAGGCTTGGGTAAGAAGGATGACTTAACAATTGAAACTTGAGCTCTTTTAAATTAACCTTAAAGTTTTCTTTTTTAAGAAAATTCTTAAGAATAAAGAATAGGGTGTTTTCCATAGCAATAAGGTTTGAGGATTAAATGATAAATCATATTAAATAGACTACAATAAATATAGTAATTTACTCAAAATAAGTAGGATATAACTTTCATTTTTATCAATTTAATAACGCGGGCCTATCTATATACTAGATGGATATGTAAGATTTTAGGCTATAGACCGTGGAGGACTTCTGCCATGGATTTATACGTATTAAATTGGATGATAAACGAATTGCAAAGGGTATGGGGATGATTTGCGAGTAGATATTCCCCGTTATGGGACGATGTATAGAATAGAAAATAGAAGAGCAAAGCAAATCAGCTCAAGCTATTCTCCTTTTGTCTGTCCTAACTAAAATTGGGTCCCTATTATAAATACCCAATGACCCAAGTGATATGGTCCATATTGTCTGAATGGCTTGAGCCGCACTTCTAGGTTGCCGAACAGATTAAATTATCTGGAAAAGAATGACCAACGTGCTAAATGCTACACTAAGTATTAAAATATTAAAAGTGGTTAAAGGTTTTAATTGGGCGAGTACCGCACCATTGAAAGCCATACAAAAAATGGTGACAAAAAAGAGCAGGACCATTTTAAGAATCATGGCCATTTCCGATATTAAAAGTACCATGGCGGCAGCTGAACCTAGGCAACTTTGGCCTATGATGGCTATGGTCGCATAGCCCATTTGACCTTTTTTGAATTCTAGGAACAGGCGCTTATGGATTTTTTTCAATTTACTGGATTCTTGATCAGTTCCAGAATGGGTCATGGGTATTGTTGATGAATGTTTCATGTTGATGGTGTTCACGGCTCACTCCCTTAAGTGCATGGTGTCTTTTAATGGGGCTTTTCGCCATTTTTTAATCAATTGGAAAGCAGTTTTTTCTCCATGGCTTCTGCCTTTGGGAAAAGAATGTTGTTTTCCAAATGGATGTGCCGGTGCAGATCATCCTCAAACTCTTGTAAGAGTGAGAATGTTACCCGATAGGTGTTGCAGGCATCCGTAGGGGGGGTGTAATCTTGGCTCAGCGCTGCAATTTTACGGAAACGTTCCCCTTCGTTGTCGTGCTCCTGCATCATCATTTGAATAGGATTGCGTACCGTACCAAAGTGAGGAGCTTCCAAGGTTTCACGATCAGCAATGCCCTCTACCATTTTACGAACCCAAGGGAAGAGCACAAGTTCCTCTTTTTTCATATGCATGGCCAGTTCCCCTGCCGATGCTTTAAAATGTTCAAATATTTCGAGCAATTCTGGGTGGCGTTCCCCGTGTACCCTGCAGAGCTTGTCCAAATATTGATTGAGTATGGGAATGTGCTCTTCTACATAGCGATGGTGCTTCTTTTCAATATAATCAACAAGTAAGTCCAAAGGCCAGGACGCAACATTGGGTTGATCCCCTTGGTTTTTGTCTTTGATTATATCCAACTCTTCTTGCAAAGCCTCTAAGTTTAATCCCTTTTTGGAGGCGACCTCAGATAGGGTTCGATTTCCTTTGCAACAAAAATCTATTTTGTGCGCTTTAAAGACTTGGGCAGTCCTGTAGTCATCCGCTACCATTTGCCCAATAGTTTTTTCCATGGTACTGTTCATAGTTTCAATTTTAATTCGGATAAATTTATCCTTTATTAATTCAAATTTTTTTTATCGTTTCAAATAGGTCAATCCCACTTCCAAACCTGTGGCAAGTTCGTACAGGCTTGTACTTTGTAGCATGGTCCTTAAATTGGATCTAACATCTATGAACTTGTCGTGTAGGGGGCAGGGTTTGTCCGCATTACACTCCTTTAGACCCAGTCCGCACCCCACATAGATTTTATCTCCATCAATGGCCTTCACTATCTTGCTTAGTTTTACGGTATCCATGGCTTCACGCTCAATTTCAAATCCACCTGTTGGACCTTTTACGGAATCTACAATATTGTTCTTGGTGAGCTGTTGCAGGATTTTGGCGGTAAATGCCATGGGAGAATCAATTTCCTCAGCAATTTCATTGACGCTTACACGTCTGCCATCCAAAGATTGCAGCGTAATGTAGACCGCTGCCCGAATACCATACTCACATGCTTTTGAGAACATCTATTACTGTTTCTTACGCTACAAAGATAGCGTTTAATTTAACTAGGACAAAATTGTCCTTTATTATTTTTTCTATAAGCACAACGCTAGACAAATCAAATGTAAACCATTACAAATATTAAATTCCTAGATTTTTTTAAAAAAATCATGGTTTGGTTCTATTATGAAATGCCATCAACATCAATCCCAAAAAAATAAATAAAGAACAAAGTGCTAAGGATGAGGCATATCCGCTAAAAACTTCCCATTGCTGCCAAACCGAAACCCCTTTGAAGAAAATCAGGACTTCCGTAAGCAAGAATCCTACCATATAGAGTACGTGGGATAATCTTGATATTCGTACTAAGCCAAAATAGTCCATAAAGAAGAATAGCCCAAAACTGATGACTCCCAAAAAGGTCAAATGCAAATAGCCAATGGTAAAGTCGAGGTACTTTGCTGCCATTTGGGAAAAATAGGGAATAGAGGTCATTAGTTGCAATACTATCTTAATGCAGGTAAGCACCACAACGGTATAGAGTAGTTGCCGTTGAAGGTTTGTTAAAGACAATTTTTCAATCCCGTTTTTGGTGTGTGCCCAATAAAGCAGAAAAGCAACAATCTGGGTAATTGCCCCAATTCCCCCAAGGACATACAGCCATGGTGATGGCTCTGTCCATAGGGTGGAAAGGAAAAAAGTAAGGATTATTCCGAGGTTGATCATCTTAAAAAAGCGACTAAACCCTTTTTTGGGGATGATGTGTCCACGTTGCTCCAAAACAAACAGGAACAATCCTAGCAAGGCCAATAACATCCAACCATTGTACTGAAAGTGCAAGTAAAAATAGATGGACAAGCGGTACCAAATGGATTGGGCACCCAAAGTGTTCATAACAGCCCCCAAGACCCACGGTCCAAAGCTTGATATAACCATATAGATCAGCGCCGCTTTTACGCATTTTAAACCATTACTTTCTTTATGTATTGGTGCAATGTTCTTCCAGAAATAATAGGTGTAGGTATAGGATGCTATAAGGAATAGAGTGGAAAAAATAATGGAAAAGAGGGCATAACCTTGAAAGGGAAACGTAAGGAGCATCCCGATCAAAGTGGCTTGGGTGCCCCAAAAAATTCGTTGATAGGTGCTGTTGGATGCATTCTTGACAAAACAAAAATGGAGCAAAGTGGTCAAGGCCACATATACCCAGCCCAAAAGCGCAATATGCGAATGTGCATGAACCACATATTTGTAGTTGAAATCAAAAGAGAAAACAGGAAAGGAACGAAGCATTAGGCCCAATACCGCGGCAATGCTGAAATACAGTACAGCAATTCCAAGATGTTGACGGTATAGGTTTTCTTTCATTTGATTTTATGGAAACTTCGCCACATCCGTGTTAAAAGTCCTTACGCTTTGCTTTATGCCCCAAACCAAGTATAGGCAATACTGTCCAAAGTAAAAGAATGGCCATGGATACCAAGAAGCCCAGATCAGTGCCGAAGAACTTCTTGAAAATGGCACCGGTGTAGCCCAATAGGGCAGAGATGTCCAATTTGAGCAGGATCAAGATACGGGAAAGATCAATGGGATTGAGCGCTGTGGCCACCAAAGAAAAAGTATCCAGTGGGTACTCCTCAAAAACGATGAGCGACATCAGGAACAACCCGTCATAGACCACGGCCAAAAAAAGCCATAACAGAACGGCATAGCCGAACCCTTTTATCTTGTTTTCGTTGGATATGGCAATGACGAAAGATAGCCCAACGAAAATAAAGGTCAAGAAAGCCCCTGTGACCAATAGCAGTGAAAAATCAAAAATGGCATTGCTCCGTAAGAGTCCATACAGAACAAATGGAATGCCCAGACCCAGCGCAAGACTCATGGTCAATGATCCAGCTACCCCAAAGTACTGTCCCATAAAAATGGACCTTCGGTTGATGGGCTGAGCCAGTAAAAGTTCGGTGAATTCGCGGGAATTGTAATAATACATCACCCCAAATATGGTGCCTATCAATGGAACCAGGACAATGATCACATTCATCAAGGTGATTACAGCCTTGGAAACATCGTTGTTCAAAAAAAGCAAAACAAATCCAAGAGCCAAGTAAAACAAAAAGTAAACGTAGCTCCAACGGCTTCTAATAAGATCGTAAAAACTGTATTTCAATATTTTAAGCATGGCTTCCTATGGTTGTTATAGCTGCAATGGCATGTTCAAAATTGGTTTGTTCCGTTTGCTCCAAAAGCGTTTCAATACTCCCTTTGAAGTAGATTTCACCTTCCAGAAGATAAACAATCTCATCGGCCACCTCTTCCACAAACTGCATAATGTGTGAGGTGATCAAAATAGTCTTTCCTTGGGCCTTTTCTTTTTGAATCAGTTCCTTGAGCCGAATCAATGCCTTTGGATCTAGACCAGTGGTAGGTTCATCAAGAATGATCAATGGACTATCAAACATAAAGGTCAAAACAATGTTCACTTTTTGTTTGGTGCCCCCGGATAAGGTGGATAGTTTTTTGTTTAGAAAGGGTTCCAACCCAAACAGTGTAATAAGTTCTGTTTCATCAGCGGCACTGTTCCGAAGGTCCTTGATCATATGGATCAATTCTTTGACCTTGATGTTGGGTGGAAAGTTGGCAATCTGGGGAAGATAATTGATTTGCTTGCGGTACTTCCAATCCTTTTTAATGGGTTTCTCCAAAACCGTTATCTGTCCTTTATTTGGAATTACCATGCCCAGAATGCTTTTGATCAGTGTGGTCTTTCCTGAACCATTGGGACCTAGGATGGCATAAATATGGCCTTCGTCAATGGTGAGGTCCACCCCTTTTAACACTTGGTTCTTTCCAAATTTCTTGTGGAGGTCTTTTATTTTTATGGTCATGGTCGTATTTTCATTAAAGGTCGAATGTCTTTTAACTCATCCGGGGTGAATACTGGGGAAACCCGTTCGGAAAAATCTATGATATCCATGAATAGGCTTCGAAGTAACACAATGGTCTCAGGGGTACGGTTCACTATGTAGGAAAACAATTTTACGGGCCTATAAGGTACATCGCCAATACCATCCTTGTCCAAATCATAGCCGGTATAACTGCTCCAAAAGTTACCCTCAAAGACATTGTCGTTGAGTTTACTGTTGTATGAAATGTCAAAAGAATTGTACAGGAAATTGTTGCCCACAAAACTGTTGGTGTAGCAAGCACCGATCACTCGAATGGCCCAACCATTGTTGATGAAATCGTTATTGTGGTATTGAATGCGATTGGATCCCTCGATATTGATGCCGATGGTATTTTCTTCGAAGGTGTTTCCGCTGATTTCCGCATCGTTAATCTCCTTCAAAAGCATACCATAGGCCGCTGTTCCCCAATTCTTTCGGAAGGTGTTGTCTTTCATGGTGATGAATTTGGAAAACATGACCGCGACTCCGGCTCCATTATTTTCAAAGGTATTGTTTGAATACACATCATTGTTCGAGAACATAAAATGAAGCCCATACCGAAGATTGTCCATACTGGTATTATCGGTAATGGTTATGCGGTCTGAAAACTCCAAATAGATGCCATCCCTAGTACCTTGCACGTGGTTTTTGCTAACGTCCACATCCTTGGAATACCAAAGTTGGATG
>JAUIGC010000258.1 GCA_030429835.1 Bacteroidia bacterium | reverse complement strand
GCTGTGATTAAATCTATTTTACTGATATCTTGCAGATATTTGTCCAATGATTTTGATTCACGATTGGTTACCTGCTTGATAATCTTTAGTTGCCTCATATATATTTTTTTATGTTAAGTTACTACAAGTTCTCATTATACATTTTTATTACGTCTTTTCCAAAGGGAAACCTATAATGTTTTCCAAAATTTATAAGCTATTTCATAAATTATTAAGGATTTAGGTGATTGCCCCACCAAAGCTTATTTTTGTGCCAAGCATATTTCTATGAGCAAAAGAGCCCTAAAAACATATTTGGCAGAATTAAATAAGAAAGCTTTGGAAGCACAGGTGATGGAACTGTATGAGAAGTTCCCGGATGTAAAAACTTATTACAACTTTGCCTTTAACCCCAAAGAGGACAAATTAGTGCAGGAGGCAAAGAGCAAAATATCAAATGAATACTTTCCTTTAAAAAGAAAACGGCCCAAGGCGAGAAGGTCCGTAGCCCAAAAATATATCAAGCATTTTATGAAGCTAGGGGTGGATAGTACTATGATTGCCGATGTCATGTGTTTTAATTTGGAAATTGCCCAGACTTTTGCACTAGAACGCAATGTGCCCGATGCATTTTACAAGAGTATGCTGAATTCCTTCACAGAAATGACGACTTTTATTTCTCAACATGGTATTTTGGAAGAATTTAAGGACCGTATCGTAAAGATTTACGAACACGTTCAAAATGAGGATTGGCTTTATAAGGAAGAATTCTCAAGATCATTGGATATTTTAGAATAAAAAAGGGAAAATGGCTATAGTAATTATAAGACAGGATGGTAAAATCGATGTATGGAAAAAGGCTCTGAAGGAAAGGAACCCTTCCATTGAGGTATATAGTTATTTAGAGGAGCATCCCAAAGATTCGATTACTATGGCTTTGATATGGAAGCATCCAAAGGGTACCTTGGCCCAATATCCCAATTTAAAGTGTATAGCCTCGGCCGGGGCGGGGGTGGATTATATTTTTGAGGATTCCACTGCACCTACCAATATACCTATTACCCGGGTCGTCGACCCGTATTTGGCCAGTGATATGTCAGAACACGTTCTTGCCGTTATTTTAGCTGAATTAAAAAATTTCAACACGTATAAACTTCAGCAGGTGGACCATAATTGGAATCCCAAGGAGTATAGGCGTATCCAAGATGTTAGAATTGGTATAATGGGCCTGGGCGAGTTGGGCGCTTTAACAGCTAGGGACCTTACTAAATATGGTTTTCAAGTCCAAGGTTGGTCGCGAAGTAAAAAGGAAATTGAAGGTGTACGGGCATTCGCCGGCCAGGAAGAGCTGGAACCATTTCTCGATTTCACTGAATTTTTGGTATGCCTTTTACCTTTAACACCGCAGACCGAAGGTATTCTGAATAGGTCCTTGTTTTTAAAGCTTCCAAAGAATGCCTATATCATTAATGTGGCCCGAGGAGGACATATGGTGGACGAAGATTTGTTAAACGCTTTGGACAGTGGGCATTTATCCGGTGCCAGTTTGGATGTGTACCATGAGGAACCATTGCCCGGGGACCATCCCTTTTGGAAACACCCCAAAATATTTATGACCCCGCACTACGCAAGTGTATCGGATACCCATTCCGTAGTGCCACAAATTTTAGAAAATTACGAAAGACTGGGAAATAACAAGGAACTCCTTAACAAGGTAAATAGAACCAAAGGCTATTAACATTGTCGGTTCATAACTATTCCCCTTAAATTAAGGAGTGGTGGTGTTTATATTTTAATTACCGATAAAAATCCGCTAATTTTAAGGTTTCAAAATTTTTACCTAACTAAAATTTTCTTGCCTTTTTGGAATCCACAAAAGACACTACGGAAAAAACATTGTACGGTTATCAGGAAGAAGACCTTAAGAAGATTTTTGAATATCTCGAGGACAATAAGGACAATTCCAATCTCCTGTACCAGTTGCCAACAGGCGGCGGGAAGACCGTTGTTTTTTCTGAAATAGCGAGAAGGTATATAGAGAAAACCGGGAAAAAGGTAGTAGTACTCACCCATCGTATTGAACTTAGTGTACAGACCTCCAAAATGCTGGACGGTTTTGGGGTAAACAACAAAATTATCAATAGTGATGTCAAGGAACTTAGGGACCAGAATGAGTTCAAATGTTTCGTGGCCATGGTGGAAACCCTTAATAATCGACTTCAGGAGGACAAGGTAGAAATCAATAATATTGGCCTGGTCATTATTGATGAGGCCCATTACAATTCCTTTAGAAAACTCTTTAAGTATTTTGAAAAGGCTGTAATTCTTGGTGTCACCGCGACGCCTCTAAGTTCCAACATTAAGCTTCCCATGAAGGACAACTATAAAAAGTTGATCATTGGGGAATCCATTGGGTCATTGATTGAGAAGAAGTTTTTGGCAAGAGCCAATATGTTCAATTATGACGTAAGTCTGCAGAGCTTAAAACTAGGGATTAATGGAGATTACACCGTAAAGTCCTCGGATGAACTTTATGGCAACCACAGCATGTTGGGCAAGTTGATGAATGCCTATAACGAGATTGCAAAAGGGACAAAAACGCTCATTTTCAATAATGGGATAAACACCTCCCGTTATGTTTACGATACATTTAAAAAGGCCGGATATAACATTCGGCATTTAGATAATAAGAACAACGCTTCGGAAAGAAGGGAAATCCTGGAGTGGTTCAAAGAGACCCCGGATGCCATATTGACTTCGGTAAGTATTCTTACGACTGGTTTTGATGAGCCTTCGGTAGAAACCATAATTCTGAATAGGGCCACACGTTCGTTGACCCTTTATTTCCAGATGATAGGCCGTGGATCAAGATACCTACCGCATAAGGAGGAATTCAACGTCATCGATATGGGTAATAATATCGCGCGTTTTGGGATGTGGGATGCCAAGGTAGACTGGCAGGAAATATTTCATTTTCCAGATTTCTTTTTGGAAAACATCAAGAACGACGAAGACATTGAAAGGGAGTTTGTATATGAAATGCCACAAGAATTGAGGGACGAGTTCTCAAAATCTGAAAATATAGAGTTTGATATCAAGGCAGAATATAAGAAAAGTTTCGCCAATGGTGAAAAGTCCAAATTGGTGTTGGAAAAGAGTATTGAGCAACACGCCAAGATCTGTGTGGAAAATGCCGAGGATGTTTTTGATGCCAGAATTTTGGCCAAAAAATTAAAGGAGGAAATACAGTATCGGGTCCGACAGTATTCCTATTGTATTATGAACAATACAAAAAATTACAAGGAATGGCTGGAAGAGGATTATGAGCGAAAGCTTCGTTCCAAGATATCCAAAATGTTCGCCGCTAAAATGTAAATATATCACGGAATTGGTTCCTGCTATTGCAAATCCCATTTTTTTACGATTCTTTAAGTACCATTTTAAGCTTTAGCACTCCGAATTTTATGGTATTCCGAAAAATAAGGGCAATCCTGTAAAAATTGGTCAGAGATGGTTAATTTAAGGGCTGTAATAACTCCAACTTACTGAAAATGAAAAACCGCTCACTAGCCCTAACCTATATACCCACACTAATACTAACAGGGATTTATGGCTATCATTTTTTAACGGGACTTTCTCCCATACTCATGATGCTTTTGGCCATGGTCATAGGTGTAGTGGTCCAAACCTTATTCATATTGCTTTTTAAATTGATTCAGTTCCTTTTTAAGGGAATTGATTCTATTTACATTTTGGCCGGAGTAAGCGGTGTTTCTACCTTG
>JAUIGC010000257.1 GCA_030429835.1 Bacteroidia bacterium | reverse complement strand
CGAACTGTCCATTATTTTTTCGGATTTGGAATTTTTGTTCGCCTTCTTTTTTAAATTGATGGGCTTCTTTTCTTTCTGTCTCTTTCTGGGCATATTGGTCAAACGTTCCGCCTTTGCCCTTGGATTTTTAATATTATGGCAAATCTTGGAAGGAATCATCAGGGGACTTATCCGCTGGAAATTATTTGATGGGGATACTACGGATACCATTATGGGTTTCTTTCCGTTGCAATCCATGTTCAATCTTATCAAGGAACCTTTTACCCGGTTGGAAGCCGTACAGACGGTAGCAGACCAAGTTGGTGAGCATATCAACCTTAATTACCAAGTTCATTGGTGGGAGTTTTTAATTGTCATCAGCTGGACCGCAATTTTCATTTATTTGTCTTATGTATTACTCAAAAAGCGTGATCTTTAAAATAGGCAGAACATCGATGTTTTACCCTATTTAACATGTTTTCAGACCTTAAAATTTTCAATTTGTAGTATATTGTATTGTTTGCAAACAAGCTATGAAAATGAAAAAGGGTTCTTCAATATGTAAAATATTGGCTATGCCGATATTTATTATGTTGATGTTATGCTGTAATTTCAATGTTTTGGGGCAGGAGTGCCCGGCATTGACAGGCCCACTTAACGGAGCAAATCAGGTCGCTACCACCTCATCCATAAATTGGGAGAACATTGAGGGTGTTCCGGGATATATAATTTCACTAGGAACTACACCTGGAGGTACGGACATTTTGGACCAATTTAACGTTGGAGCCTCCAATAGATATAACCCTCCCACAGGTTTACCCGAGAATACCGAAATATTTGTGACCATTACGTTGTTCTTTTTCAATCAGCCAAATATTGTTTGTGAAAGCCAAAGTTTTACAACCGCCCCACTGACCGAAGTACCAAACTGCACCTCGCTGTCCAATCCTATAAACAATGCTCAGGACGTGAATACGGCCACCAATATTTCTTGGGCCTATGCACCCGGTGCCACTGGGTATCTATTCACTATGGGAACAACCCCCGATGGAAATGAGCTTGTTGCAACTACCGATTTGGGCAACACCCTTAGCTATAACCCAATTAGCGACCTACCTCCAGAGACCAATATTTATGTAACTATAGAACCTTATAATAGAATTGGGTCGGCATTGGATTGCACGACATTTGTTTTTACCACAGCTCCCGAAGCAGTCTTGCCGGTTTGCACGAATTTAATCACTCCATTCAACGGCGAAACTAATGTCCCCTTAAGCCCTATTTTAGAATGGAACGAGGTTCCCAATGCCACCGGATATCGGGTATCTATTGGTACCACTCCCTTTGAAACCGATATTTTAAACAATGCCGCATTTTACAGAACTTCCACAATGGTTATCGATTTTGAGCCCAACCGTACTTTTTTCATCAAAATAGTTCCTTTCAATGATGCTGGTGAGGCGATAGGCTGCTCTCAGGAAACTTTTTCAACTTTATTGGGTTGCGGTCCTTATTACGACCCACTAACGGGTGAATTGGTTGTTTTGAACCCTGACATTACTTTTCCGGATACGGTAGGAATTTGTCAAAACGGTAGCAGAAATGTTATATCGGCTACCGACGAAGCTGATGGATACCGATGGTACAGTCTGGATCTCGATGGAAATGAATCTCTGATCTCTACAGAAGCCAATGTATCCCTTGATCAAACTGGCGAATATATTTATGAAATATATGATATCGTAGAAGGCTCAGGAGGAACTATCGAATGCTCTTCATCCAAAGTATTTAGGGTAGAAGAGTCAACCATCGCAACTATTGAAAACGTACGGGTAACTGAAATGTTTGATGGTTTGAATTTTGAAATTATAGTGGAAGGTAATGGAAACTATGAATTTGCCATGGATGATTCTGAAGGGCCCTATCAAGCTTCCAATATCTTCGGTGGAATTACCCCAGGCACCCATACAGTTTATGTTCGGGATATAAATGGCTGTGGTGTAGCCGAGAAAACAATACAACAAGATCTCACCGTTGAAGGCTTTCCAAAATTCTTTACTCCCAATGGGGACGGAACCAACGATTTTTGGCAGTATAGACCCAAAACCGATCCAGAGGATGTTCGGCTAATGAGCATTTTCATTTTTAATAGATACGGCAACCTTTTGGCGCAATTAGACCCTGAATCTGTTGGTTGGGACGGTAGGCTGAATGGTAAAGCACTTCCTGAATCCAATTATTGGTTTAAGGCACAGTTTGAAAATAAAAAAGAGGTAAGAGGCTATTTTACATTAAAAAGATAGGCTATATGGGCGTAAAATCTACATTTTCACTTTTATTCCTATGGCTTTTTTTCCTATCGCAAATCAATGCTCAGGAATGCCCCACCCTTATATCCCCGTTAGACGGAGACACAGAAGTGCCCGTGGACAACCTTATTCAGTGGACTGCAGTGGACGGGATTATTGGATATCTCGTATCCTTAGGTACTACTCCTGGAGGTGGGGAAATTATAAACAGAAGATCTTCTGGGCTAAATAATTTTTATGAGCCCGAAGTAGGCCTGCCCTCCAATACCGTGGTCTATGTAACCATTAGTCTGTTTTTACCCGATGCCCCGATAAAAGTTTGTCCTTTGAAAATTTTTACAACGGAGACGGTAACTTCCCCTCCGCAATGTACACGTTTGGAAAATCCCTTGAACAATGAAACGGAGGTAAGGGTAAATACAAATTTAAAATGGGAATATTCCCCTGGTGCCACCAATTACAGAATCTCCATTGGTACTTCTCCAGGCAATTACGACATTGTTGAAAATGAAATTACAGGGAATACTATTTTTTATGGACTAGATGAGAATTTGGAACTTGACCAACAATATTATGTTCTCATAGTTCCTTTTAATGATATTGGTAATGCCAGCGGATGTGTTGAAGAAACTTTTACAACGGGAGTGCCTACCATAAGTTGTCAGGATACGGACTTTCCAACAATTTCAATCCCGGATAAAATAGGATTGTGCCAAGAACAAGGATTTGGGGTTATTACCTCTACCGATCGGGCAAGGGGTTACCGATGGACATATATACAGCCAGATGGCTTAGAATTTATTGTTTCGGAATCCTCCCAAATGAGATATGACCAGGTTGGTCAGTATAGATTAGAATTGTACAATACATTAAATCAGTTTGGGGCCACGATCGAGTGCCCAGTAACCAAAACTTTTGAGGTCGTTTACTCCAACTCACCGGTAATAGAAAACATTTTGATTACAAGGGAAAATGGTGGTCTAACCATTGATGTTAGAATGGAAAGGCCAGGGAATTTTGAATATTCCCTGGATGGCCCAAATTCCAATTTTCAAAGTAACCCCATTTTTACCAATGTTGAACCCGGGGAAAGAACGGTCTACGTTAGAGATAAATATGGTTGCGGAATCACCGATAGACTAATAGAAAAAGAATTGTCCAAACAGGATTTTCCCGCTTTCTTTACGCCCAACGGGGACGGAACCAACGATTTTTGGCAGTACAGGAGACCACAGGATTCCAATGAAATTCCATATGAGGTTATACATATTTTTGACCGTTTTGGGAACTTTCTGGCCCAAATAGATCCCACATCCTTAGGATGGAACGGTATTTTTAATGGGCGACAGATGCCGGCTTCGGACTATTGGTTCAAGGCAATTTCATTCAATAACAAAGTAATAACGGGACATTTTACCCTTAAACGTTGAGAAGATCTATTCATTTATACATACTATTTTATTAAATATTTTGACCGAGGTAATAATTGTATTGACACTCCCCATCAAAAGCCA
>JAUIGC010000035.1 GCA_030429835.1 Bacteroidia bacterium | reverse complement strand
TTGCCTTTGACGATTGGGGTCAGGATTTTTTCTTGCATACTTCCGGTACCACGGTAAACTGGATGATGCCAAGTACCTTGAAGTCGATTTATGGAGTAGCTTCCCCCCTTACCGAAGACCTCATTGAAGAGGCACACCGAGTCAGGCCAACCTCGGGGTTAGAATTCATTTCCAGCAGACATTTTCCGGATGAAGTCCAAGGAGATATGCTCTTGGCCAATTCCATTGGTTTCTTGGGAATGAAACAACATCAGGTAATGGAAGACGGTACAGGATATACGACAAAACACCGTCAAGACCTCATCAGCAGTACAGATAAAAACTTCAGGCCCGTAGAAATGGAGTTTGCCCCGGATGGTTCCCTATATGTTGTGGATTGGCACAATGTGCTCATTGGTCACATGCAACACAATGCTCGCGACCCCTTACGGGACCATGTTCACGGAAGGATTTACCGAATCACCTATCCCTCAAGACCCTTGGTACAACCGGCAAAAATTGATGGTGCCATCATTGAGGTGCTACTGGATAACCTAAAACTTCCCGAATACAGAACCAGATACAGAACCCGAAGGGAACTCAGGGCTAGGAATACGGATGAAGTTTTGGAAAAACTACAAACCTGGGTTTCCAATTTGGATAAAAACGATGAAAATTATGAACATCAGAGATTGGAAGCTTTATGGGTTACATGGGGTTTAAACAAGGTGGACAAGAAACTTCTTGAGGAACTTCTCCAATCCCAAGATCATCGGGTTCGGGCCGCCTCGGTGAGAGTATTAAGGTATATGGGGCATCAACTGGAAAATTGCCAAGAACTTTTAAAAATTGCCGCTGCCGATTCTCATGGGAGAGTGCGTTTAGAGGCCATTACCGCAGCTTCGTGGCTACCGGAAAAAGAGGGAATGGAAATTTTGGAGGTTGCCGGAGAACATCCTTTGGACAGATGGATGGAAGATTCCTTTAAATTCGCCGAAACTAGGCTTACCGGAAACTTTTTGAACAAAGACGAAGAAGAAAACCTCATCACTACCCTTAAGGGAGATGATTTAAAAGTATTCGCCCAAGGAAAGAAAATTTACGAGACCGAGGGGTACTGTATAACCTGTCACCAAGAAAGTGGGACAGGTCTTCAACAGGCGGGTTATCCCACATTGGTAAACCAACAATGGGTTACCGGGGATGAAGAGAGGCTCATAAAATTGGTTTTACATGGACTGTACGGACCCATGGATGTGATGGGCAATCATTATGAGGGACAAGTACCTATGATGCCTTTTAAGGGACTATTGAACGATGAAGAGGTGGCTGCGGTATTGACCTATGTACGAAATGCCTTTGGCAACAAAGCCTCCGTTATAGAACCTGAGTCGGTTAAAAAAATCAGGGATGCCACTAAGGACCGAAATGGATTTTATACTCCGGAGGAATTATTGAAGGAACACCCCATGAAATAATATGTAAAAAAGACTGGTATGATCCATATATTCAAGCTGAAACATGTTTTGCTGCCTATATTTCTTATGCTTCTTTTCTCCTGTAAGGAAGAAAAAAAACAACCCGAAACCGAAGAAGCAAAAACTGAAAATCCCCCACATATCGTTTTTGTTACAGGGGATGAGGAATATCGTTCCGAGGAGTCCATGCCCATGCTCGCCTCTATTGCCAAAAGGGAGTTGAACGCCAAGGTAACCGTTTGCTATGCCCTGGATTCTACGGGTACGATAGACCCGAATAGGGCGGACCATATTTCCAACTTGGATGCCCTTGAGGATGCCGACCTAATGGTCATCTTTACACGGTTTCGTCGATTACCCGAGGATGAACGGAGTTACATCTCCAATTATGTGGAATCCGGAAAACCAATTGTAGGGTTTAGAACGGCCACACATGCCTTTAATTATGAAGATCCTGCTTTGGAATACTGGAACAATGAGTGGCCCACCAAGGTATTCGGCCAACAATGGATTACCCATCACGGACATTTTGATGATGGAAAATTTCCTGTAACCGAAATTACGGCCTTGGACTCCACCAATAAAATCCTAAATGGGTTCAAACCTTTTGAAGCTTATTCATGGCTCTATCATGTTGACGGAGGGGATTGGAGCCTCTATGGGGATTCACAGCCCATTCTCAAAGGACATTCCTTAAAATCCCAACATGAAATCGATGGTAACCTGGATAAGTTCCCACTGACGAACCCAGTAGCCTGGACCAAAAGCTATACCGGGAAAAGTGGGAAAAGAGCCAGGGTATTTTTTACTACACTGGGGCACCCATATGATTTTAAGCTTGCAGAGGTTCGGAAAATTGCCATGAACGGAATCTTCTGGGCTTTGGGCAAAGAAGATGAAATTCCGGATAATGGGGTGAACGTGACGTTGTCAACGCCCTTTGAACCCAACAACTCCGGATTCGGAAAGAAATACAAATTGAATAGAAAGCCACAACTGATTCAATAATAGCATAATGTACCCATTTGATAATAGTGACCCTTTGGGATGACGGTCTACCTCGATTTTCATCTCACATATATCCTAAATTACAAGTAGCGATTCCTAAAAGTATGCTAAGGTGATGTTGACCTATACTAAAAGTCCTATTTTTGGAAAAAAATTTGTGTTGCGTTATATCCTATTAGGAACCTTGTCCCTGCTCTTAAACTTTTGCGGTTTCTCCCAAGAAACCGATGAAGAGCCCAAACAAATCAATATTGTTTATGGGGCCAATTTCACAAAAAACGAAACTGAATATCCCGGAGCTTCCATTTTCAGTAAAGATGAAAGACAGGTCCAGTTTGAACACCAAGGTGCAGATTTGTGGTGTGACGTGGCTATCTATTTTCAAAAAGAAAATCGTCTTGAGGCCATTGGCAACGTACTCTTAAAACAAGGGGATTCCGTAGAGATGACCGCGAAAAAGATAAACTATCAGGGGGACGACAAACTAGCAAAGGCCTGGGGGGATGTAGTTCTAAAGAATGCACAAATGACCCTAAGAACGGACACCTTACGCTTAGACAGAATCAAACAGGAGGCCTACTATCAGGACAATGGTACCGTAATAGATTCCGCCAATACCTTGACCAGCAAAATAGGTAGATATTTTATGGAGTTAAAGAAATATCAATTTTTAGACAGTGTCCATATCGATAATCCGGAGTACATATTGGATTCGGAGCAACTGGATTACTATACAACCTCAAAAAATGCCTATATGTACGGTCCTTCAACCATAGTTGGGGAAACCTATAAAATCTATTGTGAAAGAGGGTTTTACGATACCAAGGTTGAAAGTGGCTACGGTATCAAGAATACGAAAATCAACTACAACAACCGTATCGTGGAAGGCGATAGCGTGTATTTCAACAAGGCCCGGGAATTTGCCTCGGCAACCAATAATATCACAGTTACGGATACCATAAATAATGGGGTCATACGCGCACATTATGCAGAAGTCCATAAAGCAAAGGATTCGGTTTTTGCCACAAAAAGAGCGGTCTCAATACTAGTTCAGGAACAGGAACAAGACTCGCTGTATGTACACGGTGATACCTTAATGATTACCGGCAAACCGGAAGAACGAATTACAAGGGCCTTTAGAAATGCCAAGTTCTTTAAAAAGGACCTGAGCGGTAAATGTGATTCCATCCATTCCGAGGAAAAAACAGGTATTACCCAACTCATAAAAAATCCCATTTTATGGAACGGTGCCAACCAAATGACGGGTGACAGTATACATTTAATTTCAAACTTGGAAACGGAAAAGCTCGATTCACTAAAAGTTCTTGAAAACGCCTTCATCATCTCCTTGGACAGTATCAGTAAAAAAGGATATAATCAAGCTAAGGGTATCAATTTGTACGGTCAATTTATAGAAAATGAGTTAAAGATTATTGACCTTGTCCAAAATACCGAAGTAATCTATTACATGTACAATGATGACGATGAACTCATCGGGATAGATAAAACGGTCTGTAGTGCCATCAGAATAACCATGGCCAATAACGATGTGGAGGACCTTACGTTTTTTACCAATCCGGACGGGACCATTTTTACGGAGGCAGAGCTCCCGGAGAACAGTAGAATTCTTAAGGGTTTTATTTGGCGAGGAGATGAACGTATTCTTACCAAGGACGATATATTTGATGAGGATGATAACAACATTGAATTGGTCACCATTAGGGGTATCGATAATCCAATAGATATCGACGCGGAAGAAGAGGAACGGAGTCAAAATAGCAGTGATCCGGTCAACAATATTCCCAATTCCAAAGCAACGGATCCAAAGAACAAAAATTCCTCAAAAAAATAATAATCCTGATTAAATGAAGGAGGACTTCCTTAAATATCAAGCACAGACTTCCCTGTACCCACTTGGCATGGAGATTTCACATGCCAAGGGCAGCTATATTTATGACGTTCAAGGAAATGCCCATTTGGATTTTGTTGCAGGTGTATCGGCCTGTAGTCTAGGGCATTGCCATCCAGATGTTGTAATGGCGATACAAAAGCAAGCGGAAGAGTATATGCATGTAATGGTTTACGGGGAATATGCGCAATCTCCTGCCACTGAATACACAAAACTATTACAACAAAACCTCCCTGCCAATCTTGAAGTGACCTATTTGGTCAATTCGGGAACTGAGGCTATGGAAGGAGCCCTAAAATTGGCACGAAGATATACCGGCAGATCACAAATTATTGCAGCCCATAATGCCTATCATGGTAACACCATGGGTAGTTTGAGCCTCATGGACTATGAGGAAAGAAAGGCCCCTTTTAGACCCTTAATCCCAGATGTGTTCCACATCCGTTTTAATCAAGAGGAGGATATCGAATTGATTACCGAAAAAACGGCCTGTGTGGTTCTTGAAACCATACAAGGAGGGGCCGGTTTTATTTTGCCCGAAAATGACTACCTAAAAAAAATAAGCAAAAAATGCAAAGAGGTAGGTGCCCTATTAGTATTGGACGAAATACAACCCGGTTTTGGTAGAACAGGGAAGCTATTTGCTTTTGAACATTTCGATTGCATTCCTGATATTCTAGTTATCGGTAAAGGAATGGCATCTGGAATGCCCGTTGGCGCCTTTATTGCCAGTCGCACCATTATGGATACTCTAAGTAATGGTCCTAAAATGGGCCACATCACCACGTTTGGGGGTAATCCGGTGATTGCGGCCGCCAGTCTGGCAACTTTAAAAGTACTAACAGAATCCTCATTGCTCCCCGATACCCTTGATAAAGAAAAGGTGTTCAGAAAGGAATTGGTTCACCCCAAAATTAAGGAAATCCGCGGAAAAGGACTTATGCTCGCATTGCTCATGGAAACTCCTGAAATGGCAGATAGACTTGTTCTGGAAGCCAAGGCCAACAATCTCATTCTTTTTTGGCTTTTATTTGAAAAAAAAGCTGTGAGAATATCCCCTCCCCTAACCATTTCAAATGAGGAAATTCAAAAAGGCTGTAGGATCATCCGTAATATACTGGACGGCCTGTAGCAATAATTTGTTAACTAATTTGTTAATAATATAGCATGCATTCGGTGAGCTTCGCAACCACAAAAGTTTAATTTTAAATACATAGTTTAACCAATAAGTTCCTATGGCGTTAGAATCTAACGAAAAACCTGACAAGCCCATTACCAAGTTTGAATCCATGCTAAAGACAGATGATGTCTATTTTTTTGATGCGGAGGATTTTGAGGACATAGTACACCACTATCTTAACAATGGTAAAATCTCCCTGGCAAAAAAAGGAATCAAAATAGGATTACAACAACATCCCGGTTCCATTGAACTGAAACTCCTACAGGTTGAGGTCATGGTATTCGAAAATCATCTGGAAAATGCCGAAAAGCTTTTGGACGAACTACAGTTGCTGGATGTGAACAATGAAGAAATTTATATTCAAAGGGCCAATATTTTTTCTAAAAAGGACAATCATGAAGCCGCTGTATCCCTTTTGCAAAAGGCTCTTGAGCTGACCTCAGATTCATTCGATATCTATTCCCTTTTGGGTATGGAATATCTTTTTATGGATGATTTCAAATTGGCCAAGGAAAGTTTCATGCGCTGTGTTGAGTTTGACAATGAGGACTATTCCTCACTTTATAATGTCATCTACTGTTTTGAGTTTTTAGAGGACTATGAAGGTGCCATTCTTTACCTAAACGATTATTTGGAAATGAACCCTTATTGCCAAGTTGCTTGGCACCAATTGGGCAAACAGTATTATGAGAAGCAAATGTATCAAGAAGCCCTTACGGCCTTTGATTTTGCTACTATTTCAGATGATACTTTTATAGGTGCATATTTTGAAAAAGGTAAGGTATTGGAGAAATTGGGCCAATATCAGGAAGCTATTGAAAACTATGAAACAACCATCAATATAGAAGATCCTACTTCCCATGCGTTTCTTCGCATTGGCAAGTGTTATGAAAAGTTGAAAAATAAGGAAATGGCCAAGTACTACTTCTACCAAACGGTACATGAAGATCCCCTCTTGGATAAGGGATGGCTTGCCATAACCAACTTTTATTACAACAACAAAAATTACGAAAAGGCTCTTTACTATATTAACAAAGCTTTGAACATAGACGGTGAAAATCCATTGTATTGGAAAAAATGTGCCAATATAAACTTTGCGTTGGCAAACTATGATCAAGCCGATTTCGCCTACAAACAGGTAGTTGATTTGGGTAATTATGAATTGGATACTTGGCTTAAGTGGGCGGATGTTGCCCAAATTAATGGCGATACCTTATCCGCACTGCAAATTCTTTCCCAAGGGAGGGAATTTTATCCCAATAATTTAAAAATCATCTACAAATCGGTAGGGTTCAACTTAATTTTGAAGGACTACATTAATGCCAGGATATGCCTTCTTGATGCCCTAAAATTGGACAAAAAACGAAAACAACTACATATTTTCAACAATCAATTTCCCCAATTTAGTAATTCCGAGTGGATTAATACTATTTTAGCGAATTACAAAAAAGCGTCTTGACGTTGTACTCCAAAAGTCTATGGGAAATAGAAATTTTTTAGATTACATATTTGTAACCCTAAAGGGAATTGCCATGGGTGCGGCTGATGTTGTTCCAGGGGTTTCTGGTGGAACCATAGCATTCATTTCAGGAATTTACGAAGAACTTATAACCGCTATAAACAACATTAATTTGGGTTTATTAAAGACCTGGAAAACGGCTGGATTTAAAGCCGTGTGGCAAGAAATAAATGGTAATTTTCTTATTGCTCTTTTTACAGGTATCTTCATTAGTCTCTTTTCTCTGGCCACGCTAGTAAGTTGGTTATTGGAAAATGAACCCGTGTTGCTTTGGTCTTTCTTTTTTGGTCTGGTATTGGCCAGTGTATTCTTTGTTGGAAAAGAAATAAAGCGCTGGAATTTGGGAATTGTGTTTTCACTTTTGTTGGGAGCGGCAGTCGCTTTCTTTATTACGACACTTCCCCCAAATGAAAACATAGACAGTCTCCCATTTCTTTTTCTATCCGGTGCACTGGCCGTCTGTGCCATGATTTTACCAGGCATTTCCGGTGCATTCATCTTGGTTCTTTTAGGTTCCTACAAAACTATTTTGGATGCGGTGCACGGAAGGGATATAAAGGTTATTATTACCGTGGGTTTAGGCGCTGTTTTTGGTCTTTTAAGCTTTGCCAGGTTGTTAAAATGGATGTTCACCCATTACAAAAATATTACTTTGGCCATACTAACCGGTTTTATTTTAGGGTCCTTAAATAAAATTTGGCCTTGGAAACGTATTTTAGAAACAAAGGTTTACGGAGATAAAACCGTAATAATAGACACAAATACTTCCCCGTTCAATTACGACGGAGATCCTCAAATATTATATGCCTTGGTAACGGCACTCATAGGTTTTTCCCTTATTTTTATCTTGGAAAAAACAGCTTCCAAAAAGTAAGCGAAGTCCCAAATGAACGATTCTAGAACTTTACTGGACAAACTATTTTTAGTAGTCAAAGGGTTATGCATGGGCGCTGCCAATAAAGTTCCCGGGGTTTCTGGCGGTATAGTTGCCTTTGTGGCCGGATTTTACGAAGAATTCATCTACTCTCTTCAAAAAGTGAATATAAAGGCGTTTAAGTTGCTCATTAGCGGCAGGTTCAAAAGTTTTTATAGGTACATCAATGGCCCGTTTCTTACACTGTTGATTTTTGGTATGTTGGTAAGTTACTTCAGCGTTTCCAAGGTGCTCGATTACTTTTTAATAAAAAAAGAATTATACGTTTGGTCCGCCTTTTTTGGCATGATCTTGGGTTCGATTTATTATATCGGTAAGGATTTTGGCCATTGGACAAAGAAAACCATACCGGCAGCCCTTATAGGTCTTACTGTGGGCATTGCAATTAGTTTTTTAAGTCCTGCCAAGGAAAACGACAACCTTTTTTTTATTTTCTTTTGCGGAATGATCAGTGTTTCTGGAATGACGCTACCCGGATTGTCCGGCTCCTTCATTCTTATTTTACTTGGGAATTATGTACTGCTTTTGGTAGATTCCGTCAACGCCCTTTATGACACTTTTTCAGAAATCATTGTGGGTGATTTTAGTTTTACTTCGAACTCAGAACGTCTGAGGACCTTGAAAATATTGGCCGTATTCACTTTGGGATCCGCGACCGGCCTGGTGACCTTATCCCATATTCTCAGTTACGTACTTAAACATTATCATCACATTGCAACAGCCGTAATACTAGGGTTTATTACCGGTTCTCTGGGGGTTGTGTGGCCCTGGAAAAAGACCATTTTTAAAGAGGATATAAACGGCAATATTCTGTTCGATTCCAACGGAAAGGAAATTATTAGGAATTACGAGCGCTATCTTCCTGATCTAAATACTTCGGAGACTTGGTGGGCATTATTCTTTGTACTCTTTGGAATTAGCATTTTATTACTTTTGGATTGGTATGGAAAAAACAGAAAAAGAGTTGCTTAAGTTCGGCTTGGTAGGTAGAAATATTTCCTATTCCTTTTCTAGAGGGTATTTCGCCAAAAAATTTGAAGAACTTGGTTTGGACAATTGTAGTTACGTAAACTTTGATATTGAATCCATAGCTGAATTCAAGAATATTATTTTCAATACGGAAAACCTACAAGGGCTCAATGTTACCATTCCATACAAGCAAGAAGTAATTCCGTATTTGAATCGTTTAGATGACACGGCCAGTAAAATAGGTGCCGTAAACACCATAAAACTGGAGAACGGGAAATTAATCGGCCATAATACAGATGCCTATGGATTTCAAAAATCCTTGGAGCCCTTCCTTAAAGAACATCACAAAAGGGCATTGATTCTAGGTACCGGGGGCGCTTCCAAAGCTATTGCCCATGTATTGGACACCATGGACATTACCTATTCATTTGTTTCCAGAAGACCTCATACAAAAGGTATTACTTATAAAGAACTCACGGAAGATTTAATTAAAAATCACCTCTTGATCATCAATTGTACCCCTTTGGGCACCTTCCCGGAAATTGAGAAAAAACCGGACCTACCCTACCAATATCTGGGAAATGACCATCTGCTTTTCGATTTAATCTACAATCCCGAAAAGACCTCTTTTTTACGAATTGGCGAAGAAAAGGGAGCCACTATCCTCAACGGACAAAGAATGTTGGAACTACAGGCGGAAAAAGCTTGGGAAATCTGGAATTCCTAAAAATAAATTGACTTTCAACTGGAAAAACCTGGAAATTAGAATCACTTTCACGGCTCTAAAAAGAAATCCCATATACTTTGCAATTATATTGGTTGTTACTATCTTGTAAACACCTAATTTTGGAAGATGTCTGAAGAAAGCGAGAAAAAAATACCCGAAAATAAAGAAGCCGAGGTAAATCCTGAAGTTGTAAAGGTTGAGGACCCCATTGAAGAGGAACACGTTGACCAAGAACTTACAAAAGATTCCAAAAAGGATGAGAAAGAAGAAAAAGAGGTCGATGTCCTAGATGAAATTGATGAGAGCAATGCAGAGGATGCCGAAGATACAGAGACTCAAAAAAGACATGAAATCCCCTTTTTGGATTATCACTCCATGTCCATGGAGAACCTTGTAGGGGAACTGCAACGCCTTGTAAGAAATGAAAAGGTACAGGCTATCAAGAAACATGTTGATAGTATAAGGGACGAGTTCAATCTAAAGATTCAGGATTTTATTGAACAAAAGAAAGAGGATTTTGTCGCCAATGGCGGAAACGAAATTGATTTTAAATACAACTCGGTCACCAAAAGGCAGTTCAATGAGGTGTATACAGATTACCGGGAGAAAAGAAATCAGTATTACAAAAACCTAGAAAAAAACCATAAAGAAAATCTAGCGTATAGACTGGAACTTATTGAAAGCCTTAAAGGCCTGGTGAACATAGAGGAAGATATGAACACCACGTATAAGACTTTTAAGGAAATTCAGGAAAAATGGCGAAATGCCGGACCCATACCTAGGGCGGAATACAACAATGTTTGGCGTACCTATCACCACCACATAGAAATTTTTTATGATTTTCTCCATCTGAATAGGGAGCTAAGGGACTTGGACTTTAAGCATAACCTGGAAGAAAAATTAAAAATTGTGGAACAGGCCGAAGCACTTGCCGTTGAGCCCGACTTGAACAGGGCCTTTAGGGAATTGCAGGTACTCCATAAAATCTGGAAAGAGGAAATTGGCCCTGTTGGAAAAGAACATAGGGAAGAGGTATGGGATCGTTTTAGCAATGCCACTAAGAAAATACATGAAAGAAGGCAGGAGCATTTTAAGGAATTGGACAAACTAAGCGAGCAAAATCTTGAAAAAAAGAATGAGATTATCCAAGAAATTACGAACCTCGCCGACAACATTGCCAACAACCATAGGGCATTACAGAAACAAATCAAAAAATTAGAGGAACTAAGGGAACTATTTTTTAAAGCTGGCAAGGTTCCACAAAAAGATAATGAAAAGACTTGGAGCGCCTTCAAAAGTGCCGTAAGGTCTTTTAACAGAAATAAAAATGCCTTTTATAAAAATCTTAAAAAAGATCAGCAGGACAATCTAGACAAGAAACGAGCCTTATTGGAAATTGCCGTTTCCCTAAAGGACAGTGAAGATTTTGACGCCGCCACTAATGAGATGAAGCGCATCCAAAGTGAATGGAAAAAAATTGGTCATGTCCCAAGAAAATACTCTGATAAATTGTGGAAGGACTTTAAAGAGGCCTGCAACCATTATTTTGATCGTTTGCATGCTTCCAAAAATGACTCCTATAAGGAGGAATTGGATAACTTGAATAAAAAAGAGGAAATCATTTCAAGATTGAAGGATTTTAAACTTAGTGGAAAAAAAGAAGAAGACATTAAGCAAATCCAAAAGTTTATGGAAGAATGGAAAGTAATTGGCCATGTTCCGTTCAAACAAAAAAACATCAATCAGAAATTCAGCAAAATTATCGATGCACTTTTCAACAAATTAAATATAACTCCACAGGAATCCGAGTTATTGAAATATGGAAATAAGATTCAGAAGCTCAAGGAAGAAGATAATCAAGAACGGGCCATTCAACAGGAGCGCAGCTTCATCAAGAAGAAAATAGAGGAAAGCAAAAATGAGATTAGGCAATTGGAGAATAACCTTCAATTTTTCTCCGGTGATTCTGAAAACAATCCTTTGGTACAAGATGTTATAAGCAGGGTCGAAAAGCACAAAGAGGCTTTGGATTCTTGGAAAACAAAGCTTAAAAAGCTTAATATCCTTAGGAATAATCTAGAGAAGGAAACCGTAGAAGAAACCGATAACAACGAAGAGGAATAATTTGCTTATAGCGCTTTTATTTTTCTATATTCAAGAATCTTTTTTGTTTTTGTAGCGGTCATTTTTCCTTAAATGAAAGAATATGAAAAACCTTATTTCCTACTGCGTAGTTCTTTCTCTTTGCATATCTGCAATAAGTTGTAATTCCAATAAGGCAAAATATGAGGACCCAATATCCAAAATAGATTGGAGCCATAGAGAAATTGACCTAAATCAAAAGGATTCCTTAATCGCTGGCACTTCATACCTGTCCGTTTATTCCCAGATATATAGTTACACGGAGCACACCTCTATAGATTTAACAGCCACCATTAGTATACGAAACCCTAATATTGGCAGCCCAGCTTATTTACTAAAGGCTGATTACTTTGACACCAAGGGTAACAAAATACATTCCTATGTAGACAATCCTATAGCACTTTCACCCATGGAAACCTTGGAAATAGTTATTGCGGAGTTTGACAAAAAGGGAGGTACAGGGGCCAATTTTATTTTTGAATGGGCAGTTGAACCTAATAGTGTCGAACCTATTTTTGAATCGGTTATGATTTCAACATATGGCCAACAGGGTCTATCATTTACCACTCAAGGACATCGAATAAAGTAATTGGGATTAGTTTTAGAACTTTCATTGCAATGCTTTATTTTAACCAGTACTATATTAATTGACAGTTCAAAGGTTTTCATATTACATAATGACCACTATGTTTAGTTTCAGCTTCTTCATTTTAAACGTGCTGGCACTCGTAGTGTTTTTAGAACCTGTGTCGTCACAGGAATTATTTCAAGGCACAAGTTCCCATGCAACAGTTTTTGAGCAAGATTCCTTTAAAAAGAATGCTTTTAAAGTTCTGGACGAAAAATGCAATGTATGCCATGTATCCAAAAAAAGAGTTCAAAATTTTACCCTGCAGAACATGGATAGCCTAGCTTCCCAAATCAACACCCAAGTATTCATTAAAGAGAAAATGCCGAAAGGCAAAAAGGTAGTCTTATCTAAAAGCGAAATGGAAACCTTGAAACTATGGCTTAAGAACTTGGGTGAAAAATAAGAGGGAGCCTTTCCGCTCCCTCTTCAGTTAATATTTTAAGCTTATCCTATTACTTGGCAACATTCACTGCTCTGGTCTCCCTAATCACGGTAACCTTTACCTGTCCTGGATAGGTCATATCCGTTTGTATTTTTTGGGAAATCTCAAATGAAAGTTGTGCCGCCTTTTCATCGCTTACCTTTTCACTTTCCACAATTACCCTTAGCTCCCTACCGGCCTGAATGGCATATGCCTTTTGAACACCTCCAAAACCAAAGGCAATTTCTTCTAAATCCTTAAGTCGCTGAATATAGGAGTCCAAAACCTGTCTCCTTGCCCCAGGACGTGCGCCGCTGATTGCATCACAAACCTGTACAATAGGTGAAATGAGTGTTTTCATTTCAATCTCGTCATGGTGGGCCCCAATGGCATTGCATACCTCTGGTTTCTCCCCATATTTCTCAGCCCACTGCATACCTAAAATTGCGTGCGGAGTTTCTACCTCGGCTTCCGTATTAGGTACTTTTCCTATATCATGTAACAGTCCGGCCCTTTTGGCAATTTTTGGGTTAAGGCCCAATTCCGAAGCCATGACACCGCAAAGCTTGGCGACTTCACGGGAATGCTGCAATAGGTTCTGACCATAGGACGAGCGGTATTTCATTCTTCCAACGGCCTTTATCAATTCTGGATGTAGTCCATGAATTCCTAAATCTATTACAGTCCTTTTTCCAATTTCTACGATTTCCGCCTCAATTTGCTTTTCGGTCTTTTTAACAACCTCCTCGATTCTTGCCGGGTGTATTCTACCGTCAGTTACCAACTTGTGGAGCGATAATCTGGCCACTTCCCTTCTAACGGAATCAAAGCACGATAATATGATGGCTTCTGGCGTATCATCTACTATAATTTCCACACCAGTGGCAGATTCCAAGGCCCGTATGTTTCTTCCTTCCCTACCTATGATCCTACCTTTAACGTCATCGGATTCTATATTAAAAACGGAAACACAGTTTTCAACGGCTTCTTCCGTACCTATTCTTTGAATAGTATTGATTACTATTTTCCTAGCTTCCTGCTGAGCAGTAAGCTTTGCTTCTTCCAAAGTAGTCTGGATATAGCCCATGGCATCCGTCTTGGCGGTATCCCGAAGACTTTCAATCAACTGACTTTTTGCTTCCTCCGCGGATAATCCGGAAATAACTTCCAATTGCTGCACCTGACTTTTATGAAGCTTATCGACTTCGGCCTGTTTCTTTTCAAAGAACTCTTGCTTATGCTCAACCTCCTTGATCTTGTTCTCCAGTTGGGAATTCAATTGTTTGTTTCTTGCAAGCTCACTACTCACTTGGGATTCCTTATCCCTTGTTCGCTTTTCCGCTTCATTGATTTTCTTGTCCTTTCCTATTATTACTTTTTCATGCTCGGCCTTCAACTCCAAGAACTTTTCCTTTGCCTGTAGAATCTTATCTTTCTTTATGTTCTCACCTTCTACCTTGGCCTCCTTTAAAATTTGGGCCGCGTCCTTCTTCGCATTGGCTATTGTTTTGGAGGCCTTGCCTTTCTCCATAAACTTGGCAATGCCAAAACCAATGGCCAAACCCACAATACCCGCTATTATAATCATTGTACTATCCATAGTTTTATATATTTAAAAAAAAAGCCCACATTGGAGAAGTTTTGTACAAACTCCGATAAACAGGTTTAGGGCTAACAGGCTGATCAAGGATCCTTATACTAGTAAGGCATGCTTTTACAACCTAAACTCACCCTTTTTAACTTAATTAATGTTGAGTTCGTCAAAAGGTATTACCAATGTGGGCAGTAACTTAATGTATTTAAAAGAACGTATTTATTTAGAGGCAAGCTGTAGGTTCACCAATTCCGTTAGGGCCTTTAAGCGCTCTTCGGCTTCCAAGGTGCCATTTGTCCTTTCTATACCTTTCTGTTCTATTTTGGAGGCAAACTGCAAGGCGCACATGGCCAATACATCCTGTTTGTCCCGAACGGCATAGTTCTGCTCAAATTTTTTGGCCAACTGTTCAATATTTTTGGCCGCTTTTCGCAATCCCTCTTCTTGACTTGGGTCTATAGTTAAAGGATAGACCCTATCAGCGATCGAGAGCTTTATTTTGAGCTTTTCAGACATGGTATTCTACATTATTCGGAAAGTTGCGCTATGCAATAGTCCAACTCCCTAATCAATGTATTTATTTTAAGCTTAGCTTCTGTTTTATTCGTATTACTGCCAAGCATTGAATTTGCTAGTTTGAGCGAATTATATTTTTCCTCCCATTCAGAAACAGTTTTCCGTGTACTTTCATGATTGGATTTTATTTGATTTAATTCATTCTCCAACGTCTTATTAGCCTTGTTCAGAACTTCCATTCTATGGAGTAACTTGCTAATTTTATTCTCTAAGGAATCAACGATTTGAATTAATTCGCTCATACAAAAATTCGATGCGATTTACACAAAGTTAACATTCGTTTATTGACTTAGCAATACTTTTAATAAATATTCTTTTTTACTCCGCAGAAACATCCGTAAACATAAGCCATATGGTAATTTACATATTTTAAGAATCAGGACTTTCGTGAATTGATGCCTATTATTTATTTTCGTATTAACTTAACGCCCCTATGAAGAGAATTAACTTTGCGATTATCCCCATTTTGTTATTTTCAAATTTGATTCATGCCCAGGAGACCTATCCTCAAGATGCCTTTAGATCGCCTTTGGATATTCCCCTTATTTTGGCCGGTACATTTGGCGAACTACGCTCCAACCATTTTCATGCAGGAATAGATATAAAGACACAGCAACGTGAAGGCCTTCCGGTATATGGCATTGCTGATGGTACGATAACAAGAATAAAAGTTTCACTTTGGGGTTATGGCAAGGTACTTTATATCGCGCATCCCAATGGTTATACATCCGTATACGCCCATCTTCAAAAATTCTCTCCCAGAATAGAGGAATATGTAAAGAAGCTTCAGTACGACAAAAAATCTTACGAGGTAGAAGCATTTCCCAATTTTGGAGAATTAAAAATTGGAAAGGATGAGCTTATAGCCTATACCGGAAATACTGGAGGTTCGGCAGGCCCCCACCTTCACTTTGAAATACGCAGCAGCATATCCGAAAAGCCAACGAATCCTCTACTGTACGGTATCGATGTTCCAGATGCCACCAATCCTACTCTGGAAAAACTTTTTGTCTATCCCCTTACTGAAAACTCACAAGTAAACCAAAGTAGTGACAAGATTCAGGTAAACTTTAGTCGGCAGCCTGACGGTACCTATTTGGCCAATACGGTTCATGCCTTGGGAAAAATTGGGATTGGATTTGTTGGTTTCGATAGATTGGACATGGCCGCAAACAAGAATGGGGTCTATGCGGTCTCGCTTTCGGTAAATGGAAAGGTATATTCTTCCTATGATTTTGAATCTTTCTCTTTTGGGGAAACAAGATATATCAATACACTAATAGATTATGATTTCTTTGGACGTTATAGGGAAAGAATCCAAAAATTGTTCAAATCCCCTGGAAATTATCTTAGCATTTACAATGAACTATATAACAACGGCATTATAGAAGTTCGCGAAGGGTTAAGCTATAATCTTCAATTGTTGATCTCCGACCTAAAGGGTAATAAGGTGACGTTGAATATTCCCGTGGAAGGAAAGAATGAAGAAGTCAAAATTAAAAAAGAGGACGACAAAACGGATTATTATATCATCGCCAAAAAACCGAATAACTTTGACTTAGGTGGAGCCAAAGTTTATTTTCCCGAAAACACCTTTTACGAAGACTTCTATATGGACCTAGAAAAGGGTGCTGATACTGTGACCATCCACAGAAATACCGTTCCTGCACACCGAAATTTCACCATTACTTTTGATGTAGATAAATATTCTGAGGAGGATAAAAAACAAATGTTCATTGCCCGTTTGGATGAAAGGCTTAATCCTAGCCATTTAAACACGTATAAGAGAGGAAACACCTTTACGGCAAGAACAAGAGATCTGGGTACCTACACCTTAGCGAAGGATACCGTACCACCGACTATAAGAACTAAAAACTTCAAGGAAAAACAATGGTTGAACAATTACAGGTATCTTAGTGTACACATTTCAGACGACCTCAGCGGAGTCGACACTTACTCCGCCACCCTTAACGGTGAATGGATCCTTATGGAATATGAGCCCAAAACAAACACCCTTACCTATAATTTTGATGATAAGATTTTGGATAAGAAGCAATGTGTTCTTGAAGTTACCGTTACTGATAATGTAGGCAATACCAGCACATTGTCAACGCCTTTTTACAGAAACTAGAGTCCTTGAAGCTTAGGAAAACCATTTTCGGCCCCATTATATTGTTTTGCCTTATGGGGTCAGCACAGACTGCTTCCATAACTGGAATTGTACTGGATGAGAACAATACTCCATTACCCAATGTTGCCATTGGCACCAATACCTCAGGAACATTTTCAGATGATACCGGGTTTTATTTGTTGGAGGTTGTTTCCGATATTGAAGTAACAATTACCTTCTCACATATCGGCCACCAAAAGGTCATTTTGGAAAATTTAATTCTCAACACCAACGAAACCTTCGAATTTAATCCTGTCCTCAAATTGGATGTATTGCAAGTGGATGAGGTTACCGTAACTTCCAACGGTAATAGAAATGCCCAAAATATTTTATCGATTTCGCCTGAAAAAATCAGGAAAATACCCGGTGCCAATGCGGGTGTAGAGAACATCCTAAAATTACTGCCGGGGGTGAGCTCCAATAATGAACTTAGTACCCAATACTCCGTACGTGGAGGAAACTACGATGAAAATTTGGTATATATTAATGAAATTGAAGTATACAGGCCCTTTCTAATTCGTTCCGCCCAACAAGAAGGACTTAGTTTTGTAAATAGTGACCTAGTACAGGATGTCATGTTTTCCGCAGGTGGATTTCAATCCAAGTATGGCGACAAACTTTCTTCCGTATTGGATATAACCTATAAAGTTCCTACCAGTCAGAGTATAAAAGGGGATTTTAATTTATTGGGAGCGAGCATATCCATAGACACACGCTCCAAGAACAGGAAATTAAGTTCCACATCGGGTTTTCGCTATCGGAACAATTCCCTCCTGTTAAACAGTCTTCAAACCCAGAGCAGTTTAAAGCCTATCTTTACAGACTTTCAAAGTTTTGTCACTTACCAGGTTTCCAACAAATTCAGCCTCAATTTTCTAGGAAACCTATCCGTAAACAACTACAAAAATGAACCTAGGCAAAGACAGACCAATTTTGGAACACTAACAGACCCAAGGGCATTGACCATTTTTTATGAAGGAAGGGAAAAAAATCGTTTTGCAACCGCTTTGGGTGCTCTTAAAGCAAACTATTTTGTGAACGGTAATACCACCCTTAAGCTAATTTCATCCCTATATCACACCACCGAGGAAGAATATTCGGATATAATAGCAAGTTATGAACTGGGTGAAGTGGATAGCGATCTGGGAAGTTCCAATTTTGGGCAGTCCACAAATAATAGGGGCGTTGGGTCACAGTTCAATAGGGCAAGAAATGATTTGGATGCCCTTATTTTTAATTTAACGCACAAGGGAACTCATCAAAAGGAAAAAACCTTATTGGAATGGGGAATAAAGTACACGCATGAGGATATAAGGGACCAACTTAGGGAATCTGAATTTATAGACTCTTTAGGGTTTTCCGTGAGGCCTCCCGGTTCCCCTTTTACCAATAACCAACCAGAAGAACCTTTTTTAGCACCCTTGGAAGCTTATCAGAGTATTAACGCCTTAAATTTTGTAAAAACAAATCGGTTTTCAGCTTTTTTACAAATGGGGACACAAACAGAATGGAAATCCAATGTACTCTACTACAATCTGGGAATAAGGGCCCAACATTGGACGGTTAGCGGTCAGAATGTAGAGAAGGTATCACAAACTATACTAAGTCCTAGAGCGCAATTTGCCATTAAGCCCAAATGGAAAAAGGATATGCTGTTCAGAATTGCAACAGGTTTATATCAACAACCTCCTTTCTATAGGGAATTAAGGGATAGCAGTGGCACCGTAAATCCTCGTGTGGAAGCTCAAAAATCCTTTCATATTGTAGCCGGAAACGAATATAGCTTCCTACTATGGGAAAGACCCTTTTCATTGACCAGCGAAGCCTACTACAAAAAATTGACACAAGTAAATCCCTATACCTTGGAAGATGTGCGTATTAGATACAGTGCCAACAACAATGCCGAAGCTTATGTGTACGGAGCTGAATTTAGATTAAACGGGGCGTTTGTCCCAGGTACCGAATCTTGGGTAAGTTTGGGCTATATGGAAACGAAAGAAAACAGGGATAACCGAGGCTACATTTCCAGGCCAACCGATCAAAGGTTAAAACTAGGTATTTTATTTCAGGATTACATTCCCAATATACCTGATTTAAAAATGTATTTAAACTTGGTATATAGTACAGGCGTACCAGGCGGCTCCCCAAGTTATGCGGATCCCTATATTTTTCAGAATAGATTAAGAGATTATAAACGTGCGGATTTAGGAATTTCCTATATTTTTGCAGATAAGAAAAAGACCTTTGACCCAAGTCATTGGTTACGTTCTTTCAAGGAACTCAGTGTTGGTTTTGAAATTTTTAATTTGTTCAACAATCAAAATTCTATAACCAATACATGGGTGAGGGATGTAGACAGCAAGAATGAATATGCCGTTCCCAATTATCTCACCTCCAGGGTTCTTAATTTAAGATTACAAATGAGATTGTAATAAAGAAAATGCAAAAATTCATCCTTTACCTTTTCCTACTTGGAGCCATTTCCTTAAATGCCCAGAAAAATATATACGAAAATCCTCATTTCGATGAATTGAGCGATGACCATAGGGTATTGGCCATTCTCCCCTTTTTGACCAATTTGGACTTAAAGGACACCGCTTCTAAAGAGGAAATTGAATCCTTGGAGGAAAAAGAGGGTTACGCAGTCCAGGATGCGTTTGAAACCTATTTCTCTAAAAGAAAGAAAAAAAAGAAATTTCCGGTGAATTTTCAAAATATAAAGGACACCAGGGCCATACTTGCCCAAAATAAAATTGATTACGACAATATAGACGTCTACACCACAAAACAACTGAGCGAAATTCTAGGTGTGGATGCCATTATTAGTGGAACCTTGGACCTAAATGTCCTATTGTCCAAAGGAGTTTCTACGGATTTTGATATAACCGATTATTTTTCTGGAGATTCCAATTATGGAAGAATCGGTGTGAAGATAAGTGATGGGGATACCGGCAAACTTCTTTGGAAGTATGAAAAGGAAATCAACAAAAAAACAGGCAAAAACACGGATGATCTTATAGATAGGATGATGAAACTAGCCATACGGAAGTTCCCTTACGAAAGAGAACGCAAAAAAGACAGAAAAGACTAGACGCTCTATACGTTATTGGAGAGTAAATTCCTTAAGTGTTTCAATAACGTAATCAATTTCCTCCTTGGTATTATACTTTGAAAATGAAAATCGAAGTGATGGTTTTTTAAGGTCTTCTCTACCAAGAATTTCATTGAGCACATGGGAACCTGCATCACTACCGGATTGACAGGCACTTCCCTTTGAACAGGCAATCCCCTTTATATCCAAGTGGAAAAGGAGCATCAAACCTTTTTCTGGAGTTATGGGTAGACACACATTGGCCAAGGTATAAGTACTTTTATCCATACTGCCAGAAAGGCCGTTGAACTTGGCCTCAGGTATTTCCTTTTTTAACTTTTCCACAAAATATCCCTTTAAATCCTTTACATATTCCTGTTCCTTATCAAGATTGTCGTATGCCAACACAAAGGCCTCCTCCAAGCCGACAATATTGTGAAAGGATTCGGTACCGGCCCTAAAACCACGTTCTTGGGAACCTCCCGAAATCATACATTTAAGTCCGGAGTTTCTTCGAATGAAAGCAAAGCCAATTCCCTTGGGACCATGAAATTTGTGGGCGGCAGCCGCTAGAAAATCTACGGGAACTTCTTTAACGTCCCAAGGATAATGCCCAATGGACTGAACGGAATCTGAATGAAATAAGGCCCCGTGTTCCTTACAGAGTTTAGAAACCGAGGAAATATCGAGCAAATTTCCTATTTCATTGTTTACATGCATTAAGCTAACCAGTTTTTTGGTGGAATCCCTTTGCAACAATTGCCTTAAATGTTCCAAATCGGGGTTTCCCGCTTTATCAAGATTTACAAATTCCAGATGTATAAGCCCAGATTCTTCCATTTCCTCGACCGTATGCAACACCGCGTGGTGTTCAATTTTAGAGGTAATAATGGTTTCTACACCTAAATCCTTGACGGCGCCTCTCAAAATCATGTTGTCCGCCTCGGTTCCCC
>JAUIGC010000256.1 GCA_030429835.1 Bacteroidia bacterium | reverse complement strand
CAATAACAAAGTAATAACGGGACATTTTACCCTTAAACGTTGAGAAGATCTATTCATTTATACATACTATTTTATTAAATATTTTGACCGAGGTAATAATTGTATTGACACTCCCCATCAAAAGCCACAGTCTTTTGTACTTTTAAATCATGAAATTCAATGTAGTATCAGAATTTAGTCCCACAGGGGATCAGCCAAACGCAATAAAGCAACTTTCCAATGGAATAGACCAAGGGGAAAAGTATCAAACCTTGTTGGGTGTTACCGGATCGGGAAAGACCTTTACCATTGCGAATGTCATTGAGGAAGTTCAAAGACCCACATTGGTTTTGGCCCATAATAAAACCTTAGCTGCACAGCTATATTCCGAGTTCAAGCAATTTTTCCCAAAAAATGCTATAGAATATTTTGTTTCCTATTACGATTACTACCAACCGGAAGCTTACATTCCTACCAGTGGCGTATACATTGAGAAGGACCTATCCATTAACGAGGATATTGAAAAGTTAAGACTAAGCGCGACTTCCTCTTTGTTATCTGGGAGAAGGGACGTATTAGTAGTTGCCTCTGTTTCATGCCTATATGGGATTGGCAACCCTATCGAATTCCAAAAAAATGTTATATCCATCCAAAAAGACCAAGTTATCTCCAGAACCAAGTTTCTGCACCAATTAGTACAAAGTCTATATTCCAGGACCACGGCGGATTTTAGAAACGGGAACTTTAGGGTTAAAGGGGATGTAGTGGATGTTTTCCCTAGCTATGCCGACCATGCCTTCAGAATTCATTTTTTTGGGGACGAAATCGAGGAAATAGAAGCCTTCGATCCGTTTAATAATAACATTTTGGAAGTGTATGAGAACTTGAACATTTACCCTGCCAATATGTTCGTGACTTCCCAGGATGTTCTACAAAATGCTATTCATCAAATCCAGGATGATTTGGTAAAGCAAATCGAGTATTTCAGGGAAATAGGCAAACCTCTTGAAGCTAAAAGATTGGAAGAGAGAACCAATTTTGATCTTGAAATGATCAGGGAATTGGGATACTGCTCTGGAATAGAAAATTATTCCAGATATCTGGACGGTCGGGAACCGGGAACTAGACCTTTCTGTCTGTTGGACTATTTTCCAAACGATTATTTAATGGTCATCGATGAAAGCCATGTTACTGTACCGCAGGTCCATGCCATGTACGGAGGCGACCGTTCCAGAAAAGTGAATTTGGTGGACTACGGTTTTCGTTTACCGGCAGCAATGGATAACAGACCTTTAAAATTTGAAGAATTCGAAGCACTACAAAACCAGGTTATCTATGTAAGTGCCACTCCGGCGGATTACGAATTGCAATTGAGCCAAGGGGTGTACGTAGAACAAGTAATACGTCCGACAGGTTTGCTTGACCCCATTATTGAAGTTCGTCCCAGTCTAAACCAAATTGATGATTTGGTGGAGGAAATACATCAACGGGTGGAGAAGGATGAAAGGATATTGGTCACAACCCTAACAAAGAGAATGGCGGAAGAACTTGCCAAGTATTTGGATAGAATCAGTGTACGGTGTAGATATATACATAGTGACGTGGATACTTTGGAACGCGTGGAGATTATGCAGGATCTTAGAAAGGGTATTTTTGATGTATTGATAGGGGTGAATCTATTACGTGAAGGATTAGACCTTCCTGAGGTTTCACTGGTCGCAATTTTAGATGCCGACAAAGAAGGTTTTTTAAGAAATAACAGGTCCCTTACACAGACGGTTGGAAGGGCTGCCAGAAACCTAAATGGAAAGGCAATTATGTATGCCGATAAGATAACGGATAGCATGCAAAAAACTATTGACGAAACAAATTACAGACGCGAAAAACAAATCAATTACAACACAGAAAATAATATTACACCCACTGCGCTGAACAAAAATTTAGATAGTGTTTTATCGAAAAATTCAGTCTCCACATACCACTATCAAAAAGAAGAATTAAGGGCGGCTGAACCCGATTTGGAGTACCTTACAAAAGATCAATTAGAGAAGCTTATCAGAGAGAAAAGAAAGGCGATGGAAAAGGCAGCGAAAGAGTTGGATTTTATGCAAGCAGCGAAACTTAGGGATGAAATAAAGGCACTTCAAGAGCAGGAAACCTAACCTAAAACAAAAAAGTAGAGAAAATTTTAATATTTCAATAACTACTACATATAAACAATATTAATTCATTGAATTTGAGTTGTATGTAAAATTTTTTAGTTAAGACTAAAAAACGTTTTATCTTAAATTTAGGAATGAAAAAATGGTTGTTTTTATCGATTTTGACTCCTCTAGCTTTCTGTCAGGAAAGTTGGTCTCAAAATGTATCGGCTGAAAAAATCGAAGCATTGACCGATGAAAAATTCATTGAATCGATTACCAATTTACGACATTTTTTAACACTTCCAAATGATGGTAATTACCCAGAACAAATAGCTACAAATTTAGCTTGGTGCGATAGTGCTTTTTCTGATTTAAAATTTAAAACACAAACTATCGAAACGGATGGTGCCCCTCTCCTATTTGCAGAAAAAGTATATCACAAAAACAGAAAGTCCGTCTTGTTCTATTTACAAATCGATGGTCAACCTGTCGATACCACAAAGTGGTTCCAACCCAATCCATTTCGTCCTGTTTTGAAAGAAAAAAAAGATGGAATTTGGACCATAATAGATTTCAAAAAATTGGAAAAAAACATCGACCTGGATTGGCGCATTTTTGCACGTTCCGCATCCGACTCAAAAGGACCGGCAATATCATTGATATCCGCACTACAAATTCTTCAATCTAAAAAAATAAAACCTGAATATAATATCAAGGTCATAATGGATTTTCAGGAAGAATTGGGATCACCGATTCTGCCAAAAGCGGTTGTACAAAACAAGGAATTATTGGATGCGGAAATGTTGTTTATCATGGATGGTACACGTCATTTATCCAACTTGCCAACATTAACCTATGGAGCCAGAGGAATTGCTACGGCCGCGATAAAAATTTTCGGACCAAAATATGCACTGCACAGCGGACAATATGGAAACTTTGCTCCCAATCCCGTCTTTGAGGCATCCCGACTCATTGCCAGTATGAAAGATGAAAAGGGCAAAGTAACCATCCCCGGATTTTATGATGGTGTTCAACTCACCGATAAGGACAGGAAAAGTCTTGCCTCCATTCCTGAAAATTTGGATAGCACCTTGATTAATCTTGGAATTGCAGGTCCAGATAAGGTGGCCTCGAATTATCAGGAATCATTGCAGTACCCGTCTTTGAACATCAGAGGCCTAAAAGCAGCGTGGGTTGAAAAGGAGGTACGCACCATCATACCTTCTGAGGTTATTATCGAGATTGATATGCGATTGGTACCTGAAACTCCGGGGGAGCGACAAATAAAGTTGCTGAAAGACCATATTGAAAATTTTGGATATCATATTGTGGATTCTATTCCCACGAATGAAGAAAGGGTAAAATATCCAAAACTGGCCTCTTTTAGGTATCGTTTGGGTTCTCAACCTTTTAGGACAGAAATGGATAGTCCAATTGGAGAGTTTTTAAACAAATCCATGTCCAGTGTTTTTGGAGAAAAAGTAGTGAATATGAGAACTACGGGTGGCTCCCAACCTATTGCCCCATTTATAGAAACCCTGGAATTACCTGCGGTGTCCATTCGTATACCAAATCCTGACAATTCCATTCATGGACCCAACGAAAATATTCGGCTCGGCAACTTAAAGGAAGGCATTATGACCTGTTTGGCTCTTCTTACGCATCAGTTATAAAAAAAGTGTCCTGAAATTCAGGACACTTTCTAACTAACCAACTCAACCAAAC
>JAUIGC010000255.1 GCA_030429835.1 Bacteroidia bacterium | reverse complement strand
CGGGCACTGTGAACGGTTTTGTGGACGATATTTTGATCAATGCCTCAAATAGGAAACGAAGGGAAATTCCATCAAAAGTAGCTTTTTGGAATTTGAAGGATTTGGTCGGCTTTAACACAAAATACCTTTCCGGCTTTGTAACCGAAAAATATACGGTATCTCTCAAGGAAGGACATCATTTGTCTTTTCAGGAAGCCAAGAATATCGCCTATAATTGGATCAGAAGGGATATAGGAGGGGATACCCAAAGAATAGCAAATGCGGACATCAAACTTACCGATGAGACCTTTAAACATGTTCTTTTACCCATATACCTTAGTGCCTACAGGTACAATGGAAAGGAGTATTCTTTCTATATCAATGGCCAGACTGGGACCGTAAGTGGGAACAGACCCTATTCCTTCTGGAAAATATTCTTTTTAGTGCTCTTTATCCTTGTGTTAATTGGACTATTTGCGATTTTTGCAAAATGACATCACAAAGAACCCTAGTTATAGGGGATATACATTCAGGATTAAAAGCATTGGAGATATTGCTCAAAAGGGCAAGGGTAACAGAGGAAGACCGTCTTATTTTTTTGGGAGATTATATCGATGCCTGGAGCGATGCGGTTGAAACCGTAAATTATTTGATTCAGTTGAACACCACGCATAATTGTGTTTTCCTGAGGGGTAATCACGATGAATTATGCTATGAATGGCTCACGGACGGGAAGGATAATCCCACATGGTTCATGCATGGCGGGAAGGCCACAGCCGAATCGTATGCCAAGGCTGATGAAGCCACAAAAAAAAGCCATATTTTATTTTATGAGAGCTTGGTAAATTATCATTTGACCGAAGGCAACAAATTATTTTTACATGCTGGTTTTACACATCTCAAAGGAATTGAACATGAATATTTTACCAAGTCCTTTTACTGGGATCGTACCCTTTGGGAGCTTGCATTGTCGTTAAACCCCGATTTGGAAAAGGAAGATGATCATTATCCTCAAAGGTTGAAACATTATGACGAAATATTCATTGGTCATACTCCGGTGACGAGAATGGGCAAAACTACACCCCAAAATTCCGCAAATGTATGGAATGTGGATACTGGCGCCGCTTTTAGGGGCCCCTTGACGGCCTTGGATATTGACACCAAGAAATTCTGGCAGAGTGACCCTGTGCACACTTATTATCCCGGTGAAAAGGGGAGAAATTGAAAAATGAATTGAAAATTAACGTTAAAAGGTTATATTATTAACGAACTTTGATAAAAAATAAAGAATGGCAGAAAAAAATATAAGACTGGAGGTAATGCAGGCCTTGGAGCCCAAAGTAGCTGGCTTTATGGATTCTTTTTTAATTCCGATTGAGAAAATATGGCAGCCCAGTGATTTTCTACCAGATTCTGAGGAAGATGGGTTTTTGGAGAAAGTAAAGGAAATTCGAGAGGAATCAAAAGAGTTGGGATATGACTTTTGGGTGACTATGGTCGCTGATACTATAACAGAGGAAGCATTGCCTACCTATGAATCTTGGTTAATGGATGTAGTAGGTATAGATCAGCATGGGGATTATAAAACCAATGGCTGGGCGAAATGGGTGAGAGCTTGGACCGGTGAGGAGAACAGGCATGGAGATGTGCTGAACAAATACTTGTATTTATCCGGTAGGGTAAATATGAGGGAAATCGAAATAACTACCCAGCACCTGATTTCAGATGGTTTTGATATTGGAACGGACAGAGATCCCTACAAAAACTTTGTCTATACCTCTTTTCAGGAATTGGCAACCAATATTTCACATAAACGGGTTGGTCAAATGGCCAAGAAAAAGGGAAATGCCCTATTAGGTAAAATGTGCACTATTATAGCAGGTGATGAGATGAGACATCATCTTGCCTACAGGGAGTTTGTAAAAACAATTTTTGGTGAAGACCCCTCTGGAATGATGTTGGCCTTTGCTGATATGATGAAGAAAAAAATAGTCATGCCCGCTCATTTCCTACGTGAGTCCGGGGGTACGATTGGTTCTGCCTTTGAGAATTTTTCCAATTGTGCACAACGCCTTGGCGTATATACTGCTATGGATTACATAGATATCTTAAAGAAACTAAATGACTTTTGGGACTTGGAATCCATTAGATCACTTAACGAAGATGCAGAAAAGGCGAGGGACTATCTATTAAAATTGCCTGCTAGGCTGGAGCGTATTGCGGAGCGTATGAAGTTTCCAGAAGATCAATATCATTTTAAATGGGTGGAGGCTAACGGAGCCTTGTAATAAGGCATAGCGGATATAACATTAAAAAACCCCAACCGAAATCGGTTGGGGTTTTTCGTTAGGTTGGATTGGTTATTACAATTTTCCATGTTTATGCTCTTCCTGCCATTTAAGCAAATCCTTCCATTTGCCTTCATAGCACATTTTGGCTTGCATGGGCCATGAAGCGGGATCATGCACCTGATAGCGTTTTCCACCGCCGTCCAATACCTTTTGGCAATCGGCTACGGTAGCTTCGGAAAGTGCTTTCCATGTTTTTATTCCGGCATCCTTGAACATGCCCTCTATTTTTGGACCTATTCCCTCCACAACCTTAAGATCGTCCTGTTTTATGACTTTTCCAAAAACCGCTTTGGCGGCGCTACCGTCAAAAGGAATGGAAGCTACAGCAGCTCCCGCGGCAAAGGAAGCGGAAGAGGCTCGAAGGTTGACGGAGGAAGCGGCTTTTTTATTGCAAGCGTCAAGTTCGGTTTTCAGTTGAGCGTTTTTATCTTCCAAGATTTTTATTTGTGCAGAATTATCTATGGTCGTATTACCGAATTTACCAATTAGGTATCCCAATATTCCACAGATTGCACCTACTAAAATTGGAATCAACCAGCACCAGATATTCATAGTTTCGAAATTCATTTTAGATATATTTAATAGTTAGTTAGTCTTATTTGTTTAGGGTTACTACGGTTCTTCGGTTTTTGGCCTTTCCTTCCTCAGTAGCGTTGTCCGCTATCGGTTCTTCCTGCCCTTTTGAAGAGGTGGTTATTCTATCCGTAGAAATACCATTTCTTATAAAGTAGTCTTTTGCAAAATTGGCCCGATCCATTCCAAGCTTCATATTGGTCTCGGCCAGTCCGGTATTGTCCGTATGACCTGTTATGCTTACTGTCGCTTCGGCTACTTTATCCAAATACCGGGAAATATCGGCTACTTTTTGACGCTGCTCCGCATCAAGATTGATGGAGGCCTCTGCTGTATTAAAGTAGAGCACCAAGGGGTCTGCAGTGATTTTTTCGAACAGTGCCGATAGCTCCTCATCCGCATTTTCTGACCTAACATCAACATTGTAGGCAATAGGCCCGTAATAGATTCCGTCCTTGGCAACCATTTCGTCCATCAATGTACTGCTTGTGTTGATTTGTGCAGAAGGGATTCCTTGCCCCACTAAATTATTTTTAACGGCATTCGCCCTGGCAAGCCCTAGGTTGGGATAAGCGGTATTGTTTTCCTCATCACTTTTGTAATAGCCTATTACGTTGATGACCTTATTCCCATTCTCTGAAAAATATGCCTTTAATTGCGAGATTCCCGTTCCGATTCCCGTGGCCAGTGGCATCAAAATTGAGGATGAGGAAACATTAAAATTGTAGTTGTCGATAACCTCGTACGAAAAATCTCCGTCACTAAAGGCGAACGGATATGTTGTTGATTCAACCTCTTCCACGACCATGGGTTTTTGTGAAGGTTCCTCTACTATACTGGATTTACATTCGCTACAATAATTAAGGTAAAAATAGGTCCCGGCAATAATGGTAATCAACATCAACAATAAGTTGGTTGTTGTTTTATTCATTGTGCTTAAATGTTTAGTGTTTGTAACACA
>JAUIGC010000034.1 GCA_030429835.1 Bacteroidia bacterium | reverse complement strand
CTTGTCCCGCCGTAAAAAGAAAAAGGGTATCGAATTCGTTTTTCGGTTTACTTTTATCCATGAAATTTTCCCCTGTAAATTTTGATAGAAACAGACCAAGATATACAATACTTCCAGTTCCAATAAAGATGGACCAAACCGATATAAAGTCCGAGCAAAAGATTCCGATTAATCCAATTATAGTCCAAACAATCAATCCAGCCAAGGGCGTGGCAAGGAATTTTTGATTGATAAATTCAATCCGCTGTTGTTCAAGTGTTCTATTGTTCATGGGTTAATTTAATTGGTGGTTTATCGAATATGAAATTAGTATTAAATGGACTATATCGAATTTTGGCTTGTCGGTTTATTTTACGGCCAAATTTTCCCTAATCAATACTTGACCTCCAAGCACAATCTTTTCAATTGTATTGTAGGCCTCTATCTCTTTAAGGGGATTCTTGGCCATCAGTATCAAATTTGCTTTTTTTCCCACTTTTATTGAACCAAGCTCCGAATCCAATTTAAATGCCTTTGCGTTGTTGATTGTTGCCGAGGCAAGTATTTGGTTTAATGGAACTCCTGCTTCATTCATTAATTTTAATTCCCAATATCCATTATGGCCAGGTTGGTTTCCATAGGTTGGTGCCGATGGAGTGTCCGTACCAAACAAAATTAAACCCCCATTACTGGACAGGTAGTTTAAAACCAGTTTTGCATGAGCTTGAATGTTGCCATAAATGGAATGGACTTCCTCAGCCGAATAGTCCCCAAAAAGGTCCCTGGCAAACCATTGTCCTTCTGCTGTCCTATACCATTCCAGTAATGCCTTTGGCGCAATTTTGTTCAGTTCAGGAGTACTAAGAAATTTATCATCTGCTAAAGCTTCTTCCCCGGCTATTACGGTCAAAGTGGGTGTATACCCTATCTGTTTTTGAATTTCCATGTCCAGGACCTTCCTTACCTCAGGGGGTAACGAATCTTTTGGTACATCTTTATATTCTTCCCAGTTCCACAGACCGTGGGCGATAACATCTACACCAACATCGGCCAAGAATGAGTGGGCTTCAAGGGAATTACCATGAACGGTAAGAACGAGTCCATTTGAATGAGCTTCACGTAACAAATCATTCATAATGCTTTTTGTGGGCACGGGTAGTTTTGGCATACCCCTAAATCCCGACTCATAGTATGATTTGATGGCAATGGCCCCTGAATTTTTTATACGACTTACAACGGCTTTTGGAGTGTGGTTGGAGGGTTCAAATTTATCCGGGATATTGTCCGCTTCACTGTCCAAGTATACAAAATTTGGAGTCCCTTCGAATCGGAACTGTTCAGGAGCGAAATTCATTGGATAACCATTTGCAACTGATGCCCCTGACCTACCCGTGTGAAATAAATCCGGTTTAACGGGTTCTGCATTAAAAGAAGTAATTTGTTCCTCCGATATACCTCCCAAGTTGATCAACGTTGTAAAGCCATAGTAAAGATAGCTTCGGGGCATTTGCTCATAAAATTGTTCTGTTAATTCAGGATATTTTTCCATATGATGGGGAAGCATTCCCTGTACTTCCGTGATATGGACATGGTTATCAATTAATCCCGGAATTACGAATTTCCCCGTTCCATCAATTCTTTCGAATTTCCCGCTAATATTTGGCTCATTTTTATCAGCGTAAACGATTTTATCTTTTTCTAATACCAAATGACCTGTATACGGACTGTAGTTTCCATCTTCAGAAGTGATGATGGTTATGTTCGATATGTGTGTGCCTTGGGTAAGTTCTAATTGATTATGCGTGTCTTGACAAGAAAATAATTGTATGATAACTAGTACTAAAATGGTATTTTTCATTTTCCAAGGGTTTCTATGCGTGACAACAATTTCCTATGTGTACAAATACATATTTATGTTTTTTGGGGTAAGTATTTAAAAATCCTATAAAAAATTGGTTTGGGCAAGAAAAAGGAGAAATTCGTTGGGTAAAATCCAATTATTATAGACCGCTCACACACCGACATTTAGGGTGCCTGGAGATTTAGAAAATAAACAAGGGTCAATCCAGCGAGCTATGGGGTAAGGGAAGCATCTGTAATCGTAAGAACATATACGCCTTCATATTCGGAGATTGAATTAAAACTACAATCGTCATCCCTTATCGGCTGTTGCTCATATACTTTGGTTAAACTCCCATTTTCTTCTCTTCGAAAAAGTAAAACATTATCAAAGGCTATATTTTCTGAGGGTTTGACAAAAACTACCTCGTCTGAGGCAGCGGCCATAAATTGTTCCGTCTTACTTTGAATTGTAATTTCCCCCGCCATTTCAGTTATCCATAGGAGATTGCTACTAGAATCGTTTTGTATATAAAACTCCGTCCTTAAAACGGTTTCCAAATCAGATTCACATTGAAAAGAAAGAAGCACGGGTGCCAAAAACAGAAGAAAAATTCTTTTCATGAAATATCCATTTTTAATCTGTAACAACTAAGTTCTTAAAAACACTACTCAAAAACGCAAATTTATCGTTCTCAAATTAAAATTTTGGAAATATTGATATTGACCGAGAAAGAATGAGGAGACTTTATGTATTTTCAACCTATCCTTTGAAGTCCATATTAATAGGACTGAACAAGGAAAAGGGGGAATATGTGGGTTCGACTCCCCTTCGTCTTCGATCTGGACGGGCTTCTCAGGGCAGGTTGCTCAGACCCCGAAACACAAACATGAATATTGGCTTCGAAACACCTTTTCTTTTAGTGGGGTGGAACACATTCCTGTCAATCTAACGTTCAATTCTCATTTGGATTTTTCCTCTCTTGAAAACAGTATTAATGGACAGGGTGTTTTGTATATCTTCCAATGGATTCTCATTAAGCAGTACCATATTAGCTAATTTGCCATTTTCAATAGACCCCAAACTATCTTGGGCATGCATCATTTCGGCAGCGTTTAGTGTGGCCATTTTAATTATATCCAAGGGTTCCATTCCCCCCATTTGAAGCAACTGCATTTCTTCATGCAAACTATAACCTGGCAAAACAAACGGACCTGTATCGGTACCCAAGGCGAAGTCAATACCATTTTCACTCAACTCCTTAATATCCCCAACTTGTACGGCCATAATATCTTTAAGACCTATTTCCTCCTTATTTAAAAAGTTCCGCCAAGAACCAATGATGTCTTCAGAACGGGCTAAATACCTAGGATCGTTTATCTTAGCAAAGTCTTCTTCGTCATACACATTTTCTCGCCGAACAGCCTCTACCCATTCCGGATGCAGCGGATATAAAAAACCCTTATCAATCATGAGTGTGGTAATAAATGATGGTTTTATGGCATATAGTTTTTTCAACAATACGGTATCTTTTTCAAAATCAATATCCAGACCCGTCCAATGAACAATATTTTGGATCCCGGCATCCATTGCCATTTCCAGTTCTATATTATCACTTACGTGTGCAAATACTTCCTTTCCATTTTTGGATGCTTCCTTTTGGATTTTATTTATAAAATCTTGTGGAATTCGCTCCACCCATGGAGGATGGGGTCCATCTTCTATGGTCAGTTTAATGCCTACATTGGGATATTGAGTTACTTGTTTTACCAAGGCTTCGATTTGAACCGTGTCCTTTACAAGAAAAATTGTCTTCCCATCTACCCAATTACCTTGATAGGTTTTGACAGGGTGCCTGCCTTCCATGCTAAAGTGCTGGCTTGTATGAAAGACTATTGGGGCCGGAACACTATCTTGATTGCCGTGTTTCCTCATTTCGGCATAGTATTCATTGGTACATGAACTTCCACCGGTTATGAATATAGAAGTAACCCCATAATGCATAAATCGTGGAAAGTCTTTTTCGAATTTACTGGTATGTACATGACAGTCGAACAAACCAGGAATAAGAAACTTTCCCGTACCATCGATACTATTTTTGGCACCTTCAATTGAAACTGAATCTAGGGCGGTTACTCTTCCATCCTTTATGCCTATAGAAACCTTGGATTGTATTGGTTTTCCAGTTCCGTCAATAAGGTTGACATTTGAAATGACCAAGTCAAATTGATGCTGTTGATTAGAGGTACAGGCAACAAAACAACAAACAAAAATGAGAGGAATCAGATACCTCATAACAAAGATGTAATTAAAGATGAATACTACTATGACCTTCAAAGGCGATGGCCAAATTCATTTTTAGGGGAAGTACCTTAAAAATCATATAAAAAATTGATTTGGGCAAGAAAAAGGGGAAATATGTGCACTGGTCCTTACTAGGTAAGCGGCAATCTATATTGTTTAAAAGAGGGGTTTGAAATATAATCCGTTATTCGCTTTTAATTGGGGTACAGATTTCAATAAGAAATCCGTTATTGTCGCGTACGTACCCCACCATTTGTCCCCATGGTTTTTCAATGATGGGTTCATATTCCGTTGCTCCTGATGCTAGCGCATTATTAAAATCCTCCACAATAGTTTCCGTAGTAAACACCAACTCCGCACCTATGGGCTTTTTGTCTTTCGCTACCTTTTGAAATCCATTCTTAAAATTGGAGTTCCCAAGTTCCTCTGAAGCAAAAGCGATGGTGGTTTCGCCGGAAATCAATTCACCATAGTCACGTTCAGGTGTTATGAATTTACGGACAAAGCCAAAGGCCCTTTCATAGAATTCAAGGGTTTTGGTGACATTATCTACATAGAGTATGGTATAGGCGTATTTCATGTGTGTGTTTTTCATTTAACCCATATGGGTCGCATTAAAATTAGTAGTCTCTTGGGGAAATCTTTTAAAAATTCTACAAAAAATTTATTTGGGCACGGAAATGGGGAAATATGTGGGTTCGCTTTCACTTCGGCTCCGCTAAGTGACCGCGCTAATGCACCGAAAACATATTTGTCTAATGATAAAAAATAAGCCGGAGGGTGAGCGTAGTCGAACCCTAAGGCGGCGATGTGCCTTAGATTCCCCTTCGACTTTAGTTTACCTTGAGCATAGCCGAAAGGCTCAGGGTAGGCTGCTCAACCACCAATTAAGTAAGGATGTTCAGCCTTCACAAGAATACATAGCCATTTTATTGACTTAATTCCTTGATCTGTTTCTTGGAAAAATCAATATGGCGTTGTTCATCGCTGGTGGCTACCTCAATCACTTTTTTGAAATATTCAATGGCCTTTTCCTTATCCCCGTATTTTTTATAATAATGGGCCAAACCTATATATCCATCAAAATTTTGGGGAAATTCCGTTTTTACGAAAGTAAGGACGTTAAAGGCATCTTCCTTTTTTTCTTTTCGTAAGTAGCTAAAGCCTAATCGGGTCAAATCCTCTGTATCGACTTTGTAATTGGTTTCACTGGCCATTAAAGTATCGTAGTATGTTTTTATGACATCACTCCCATTATCGGAAATCTCCTTTTCTATCATTATATCCATGGGAATGGGTAGTTCCCCATCCGAATACAGACTGGCCAAAAATGGAGCCGTGCGTCCCAGTCCTCCAAATTGAACCGTATTGGTAAAAATGGCTACCGTAAGTTTTTCCGAGGGGATTCGGAAGGAATTGGTTATAAAACCTGTGGTGCTACCACTATGACGTACGTATTTTTTTCCGTCTTCCACATCTATAAACCAACCAAACCCATAGCCATTGCCATCCGTTTTTCCGTTTTCGTCCCAACTGGTAAACGCATCGGCCAGTAGATCTTTATTCACCAGACTTTCCCCATATAAACTCTTATCCCACTTTGCATAATCGCTCACAGAGGAATATATTCCACCATCACCTTTTATGGCCGACCAAATATTATGATCAATATTTTCGTATTGGTTCAAGGAATCATTGAAGGTGTAACCAAAAGCACGATTTTTTATAGGGTCGCCTTTTACATAAACCGTACTATTAGTCATTCCGGTTTTCTTAAAAATTTCTTCCTCCATAAACTTTTTAAACGGTTTTCCAGAAACTTGTTCAATAATCATGGCCAATACGGCATAGCCGGAATTACTATATTTAAATTGGGTATTCGCCGGAAACAAAAGGCTATCCTGCGCCATCAATAGGTTAAGCACTTCCTCATCCAAAAGAGGCTCTTCCGAATCCTTTGGATAGAGTCTATCATACTCCTGTAGTCCAGATCTGTGGGTCAATAAATGTTTTATCGTAATTTCTTTCCCGTACGCCGGAAATTCAGGAAAGACTTCGGTGAGTTTGGTATCGTACTGTAATTTTTCCCGATCTATTAAAATCATGATTCCCATGGCGGTAAACTGTTTGGTTACCGATGCAAGTCTATAATTGGTTTCGCAGGTAGCAGGAATCTTATTTTCCAAATCGGCATATCCAAAACTTTGACAGTCTACTATTTTTCCATCTTTGACCACTACAAAACTCGCACCGGGCCTTTCCCCCATGTAGTTCCGGAAGACAAAATCTATTAAGTCCTGTTTGGTCTCCTTTTTAGCTTTTTGTTCTTCGGAAGGCTTAAACCCACCAATAATAATCAGAAAGCTTACTATTAAATATGTGTATTTCATTTTTTAAGGGTATCTAAAAATCGAATAAGCGCACAATTACGCCTATTGCGTATTTGAGGGGAAGTACCTTAAAAATCCTACAAATAATTGGTTTGGGCAAGGAAAAGGCGAAATATATGGGTTTGGCTCAACTCCTCCTTTGCAGTCCGTAATCATAAGGTCGGTCCACCAATCTTTTGATAGTTGCCATTTGTCCGCAATGCCACATAGTATGCTTTACGTTCCAATCAATGGCGTCAAATTTGGTCTTGGCCACGGGGTGCGGCACTTTAGTCGGTTCCACGGGTTGCCACAAGTCGGATTCCGACAACGAGTTGATGACCTCCAAGGATTTGTTTTGCATTCGTTGCAAATCGGAGGTAAGCTCAGCTGGGGTCCAGGTTCCCTTCATTTCTTTTGCAAACGTATCGTAGCCACATAATTTGGTATACGACCTTAGGTCCATTTTTTCCAAAAGTTCTGGCAAATGTCCTACCGTGGTCATGATGGAATGGTAGTAGATACTTACCACTAAATGACCTATTTGCCAACTAAAATTTGAACCTAAAACTTTCGGGATGATTTCCCATTTCTCAGCGGGAACGGAGTCCATCAGCCTATGCGTCCAGTCATAGGCGGTTTCCGTTTGTTTATTGAGGATTTCTATTTCGGTCATCGATTTTACACATTAAAATATTCAAATATATCCAAACCATTGAAAAGGAGTCACTTGTTAACAAGTGCCTGGCATATAAAATGGACAGAAAAAATTAAAGGGGTGATATCAAGCTTCTATGAATATAGGCCCGTTGGCCGTTTTGCAAACGAACATGCCCCCAATTTTGGGTATGCCCCAATACCGTCAATGTATCGTTTCTTTGTACTGTTCCTACTTTTGTTCCTTTGGTGGTGGGCGATCGTCGAAGATTTGCCACAGACCCCGATACTACAACCTTGGGGTAGATGGGTTCCGAAATGGAACCCATGTAAACACTATCCGCCTGTTGGATAAATGGTAGCGGATCTATAGCCCCCCTCCCATTGGCATACACACCAAAATGAAGATGTGGAGCGGTTGTCCGCGCGTTACCCGTATTTCCAACCAGACCCAAGGTGTCGCCAGATTTTACTCGACTACCGTTTCGTATGAGAATACTGTCCAAATGTGCATAGTATATCGATTTGCCTAACAAACCTTCGCGAAGCCAGACCTGCTTTCCTCCCAATCCCCGGTTTCCCGTAAAGGTGACCCTACCGTCCTTAACGGCTACCACTGGGGTACCCCTGGCCGCAAAAATGTCCACACCTTCATGGCTTCTCGCCCCGCCATCTCGCTCCGCGCCCCAAAAACTATGAATGGCACTATAATCTTTGCCAGCCACCGGAAAGCCAAAGGATGGGGTAGTATAAAGTATTAAATCGATTTTTCCCGTAAACCCTATCGCAGGTTGTACGACAAGAAGATATCTGCCAGTAATCTCGACTTGATATTCAAGGTTCTTGGTTGCTGGGTCATTGCTTTTGATAATATCGCTCGTAGACAAACTATCCGAATGAATTTGTAAAAGATCCAGAAAAACGGGTTGCGAAATGCTATCCGTTTTTGCTTGTACATTCAATAAACTTCCCTCCTGCAGAAGGAAGCGGTACCCTACCGTTCGATTTTGCATGGAATCACTAATCCCCTTTTCCGCATAGGGCAATTCTATTATTAGGCTGTCCAGCAAAGCGCGTTCAAAATCCCCTTGCCAGTTTTTAAAATCTTGGGAGTCCCTGGGAAAGTTCCGACTATATAATTCCCTTGCTGTAGGATTGGTAACCACATCGGTGATTTTCCGCACTTCTTTACAGGCAACCAGTAAGATGCCTATCAAACAGCAGTAAAAAATACGTTGGACTCTCATTCGTTCAATGTGGTTAAAAACAAAAATCGAACCCTTTTTGGGGTCCGATTTATGAAATCATATACGGATTCCTATTTTTTCAAAAAGGAAATCAAGATATCGTTCAACTCCTTTGAATGGGTAACGTTCAAACCATGGGGAGCTCCTTTGATCACTTCATATGTATTGTCCTCTATTCCCTTGGCCGCCTGTTCCGCAGAGGTCTCGATAGGAACGGTTTCATCTGCATCGCCATGAACGATCAAGGTAGGTACGTCCACATTCTTCAACTCCGATCTAAAATCAGTATGCATCCATGCCAAGGCCGTTTGTATGGTAGCTCGGGGCGAGGCATGTGAAGCAATGATGAAATCATATTCCAATTGTCCCTCACTTACCTTGTTCATGTTGTCGTCGTAATTGTAAAACCCTTTATGGAAGGTCTTTAAAAAACCTACCCGGTCTTTTTGCAAGGCGTCTTTAATGTTGTCCAATACGTTTTCGGGTACTCCAGCCGGATTATCATCCTTTTTCTTTACCAAAGGAATAATGGAGCTGATCAAGGCTGCTTTTGCTATTTTCTTGCTTCCATAATCCGTTAAATATCGAACTACTTCGCCTCCTCCCATGGAAAATCCAACGATTACTACATTCTCCAATTCCAGGCCTTCGATAAGAGTATCCAAATCGCTAGCCAATGCGGAATAATCGTAATCCCCCCAAGGTGCCGATGAAATTCCAAAACCTCTACGGTCATAGGAAATACAACGGTATCCTTCTTCAACAATTTTCCAAACCTGTTGCTCCCAGGATTTTCGGCTCAGGGGCCATCCATGAATTAATATCACCGGTTGTCCCTCCCCATAGTCCTCATAAAATATATCAACAGCTTCTTTTGCTTTCTTATTTGTTATAAATGGCATCTTAATTTTTTTTAAGTTCCATTGAATTTACCTTTCCTTTGCCAAACACCTTGACGCTTTTAATTTGATTCTTGCCTGAATTGATGTTTTACTAACTTTATACCATGTACACGCCCAACCATTATAAAAATGAGGACATTTCCCAGGTACGGGATTTCATAAAAAACAACGGTTTTGGAATCTTGATCAATCAGGTCGATGGAAAACCCTGGGCCACCCATATTCCTATGGAATTGGTCACCGATACACATGGAACCAATTTTTTAGTCAGCCATATTTCCAAAGCCAATCCGCAATGGAAAAGTTTTAATGACAGTGATGAAGTACTTTGCATTTTTAATGGGCCGCACAGTTATGTTTCCTCCTCTTGGTATACCGATGAGGAAGTGCCTACCTGGAATTATATTGCGGTACATGTATACGGAACCATTACCATTTTAACCGAAGAGGAAGTTTTGGCTTCCATGCACAAGCTGGTGGACAAATACGAAAGGGATTCCAAACATCCCATTTCATTGCACGACATGTCCGATAGTACCATGGCGCAGATCAGGGGCGTTGTGGGATTTAAGATAAGGATAACGGATATCCAGGCTACCTACAAACTTTCCCAGGGAAGGGAAAAGGACCATGCCAAGATTATATCCGAGCTTAAGGAGCGAGATGCGGGCGCAAAGGCCATAGCCACTAAGATGGAAGAAAAATAAAGGAGGATGAAAAAGAGGGTCAAACATCTTTTGTTTCTTTACTTAATGTTATGGTTAGTAACCTTTATATACTTCCTTATCCGGTTTTCCAGACGTAACGGCAGCTTTTCAGAATATGTTTCCTTTTTCCTGGATCTGGCCTCAAGAAAGTTTATCCTTATTGGCTTTCATATCCTTTTTATACTTTTTGGCCTGCTCTATTTTGTAATCGTCCATTTTATAAAAGTGGGACAAAAAAAGGGAAGCGCTACGGCATGGCGACAGTTTTCACTACGTTTTATATTGCCCTTGGTACTTTTGATCGTAGGATTTAAGACCGTGGTCTATATTAATGCCTACGAAGGACACGATTTTCAGTGGGACCATACGGCCATGAACAAAACGGGCAAGGCTAACCACTTTTTTGAATTGGATGGCAAGCAAAGGGGCGCTAGCGTCTTTGGTTGGTCCGATGACAATACCGAGGCTATTGACCAATTGATTCAGGCGAACGTGGAGTGGGTGGCGGTCATCCCATTTTTACATCAGGAAAATGAAACTATCTCACAAATGGAAGTTCCCGATGCTTCGGAAACCTATAGCAGAAGGGATTCAAGTTTTATAAAGGCCATCAACGATCTGCATAAAAACGGCTTGCATGTACATCTAAAACCCCATTTATGGATGAGCGAAGGTTGGCGTGCCAACATTAAATTAAAGGACAAAACCGAATGGGACCAATGGTTTGAATCATACCGATCAAATATGTTGCGGTATGCCAAAATTGCACAGGAAACCAACACGGAGCTTTTCTGTATTGGAACGGAATTGAGGACTTCCATAAAAAATCAGCCTGAAAAATGGGAGCAGCTAATCAAAGAGATTCGGGCCATATACGACGGTGAATTAACCTATGCCGCCAATTGGCACGATGAATATGAACATATAGATTTCTGGGACCAGCTGGACTATATTGGTATCCAAGCCTATTTTCCCTTAACCAAGGAAAAACTACCAAACTTGGAGAGTATAGAGAAAGGTTGGGATAAACATCTCAAGGTTTTAGAAGCTGTCCATAAAAAATACAACAAGCCTATCCTTTTTACCGAAGTGGGCTATAAAAGCACCCCCGATGCCACTATAAAACCGTGGGAATGGGGTTCGTATTTTAGCACGCTTACCGAAAAGAAGTCGGATATGACCCAGCAGTTGGCCTATGAAGCCATGTTCAAAAAAAATTGGGATCAACCCTGGTTTGCCGGACTCTATATCTGGCAATGGCAAAACAGGAGTACGGCGGAGGAAGCCCAAACCGATATTGATTTCTCGCCCCGCTACAAGCCCGCCGAAAACGTCATCGCCAGGTGGTTCGGCACACTTCCCAATAATTGAAAGTGATTTTATCCTATAAAAAGCACAGCATTGTAGCGGCAATTTGATTGCTTCCAAAAAAATATCAACTGTCCTTGAGCGATTTCATATCGATTACAAATCGGTATTTAACATCGGACTTCTGAAGTCGGTCATACGCGTCATTGATATCCTGGATGTTGATCATTTCTATATCGCAAACCACATTGTGCTCCCCACAAAAATCGAGCATTTCCTGAGTTTCCTTTATACCCCCTATCAAAGATCCGGCAATACTTTTTCTGCCCATTATCAATCCGCCACCATGAAGTGGGTCCAAAGGTTCCACCGCTCCTACGATAACCATATTTGCATCACGTTTTAGCAAGTTGACATAAGGGTTCATATCATGTCCTACCGGAATGGTATTCAATAAGAAATCAAAACTGCCGGCATGCTTTTTCATATCCTCCTCGTTTTTTGAGATGAGGACTTCGTCAGCTCCCAACTTCTTGGCATCCTCACTTTTATCGGGAGAAGTAGTGATCATCACCGTATGTGCGCCCATGGCATGAGCAAACTTGATGCCCATATGGCCCAATCCACCCAATCCGATAACACCTACCTTATCCCCTTTTTTAATTTTCCAATGTGCCAAGGGGGAATACGTAGTTATACCGGCACAAAGCAATGGAGCTGCCGCCTTCAGGTCTAAATTTTTGGGAATTCTAAGTACAAAGTCCTTATCCACTACAATAGACTCGGAATAACCTCCAAAAGTATGTCCGCCCATATGTTTGTCATTACTGTTATAGGTCATGGTAGCACCATTTTCACAGAATTGCTCCAGATCATCTTGACAGGAACCACAGGTCTTGCAGGAGTCTACCATACATCCTACCCCAACCAGGTCACCTTCTTTAAAATTAGATACGCTACTACCTACTTCCAATACCTTACCGATAATTTCATGACCGGGAACGACCGGATATTTGGAATTTTTCCAGTCATTTCGCACTTGGTGCAAATCACTATGGCAAACCCCACAGTAGAGTATGTCAATTTTTACATCATTCTCCTGAACATCCCTTCTTTCTATATCAAAGGGTTTTAAATCGGCTTCCTTGGAAGACGCCGCATATGCTTTTATCGCTGTCATGTAATTTGATTTTCTAATTAAAATTTAAAGTTCCTTCCATTTTTATTACAAACTTGACTTTAATGCCAAAATCACGGACGCATATTAAACTAAATACTTTTTTATTTGTGAATGTTTTGTTAAATTTAGTAATCACTAACCTTTATTTTTTACTAAACCAACCGCTTTTACGAAACATGGTTCGTGCGCTTAGATTATTTAGGAAACTATTAATACCATTTGAGGTTGATGGCTTTTTACCAAATCTTCTTCTACTGCTTCCAAGAGTTTTAATGGGGTCATTACTTGCTTTCAAATATGCACCTAATAAATTTGGAACCCCCTGGACTCCTGAAAACATGCAACTTTCGATTTTCGAGGTCTCCGAAGAATTTGTGGCTTACATAGCCTACCAAGGATACCCATTTGATTTAATGCCCAAGGTATATGCATGGTCCATTGGTTTTATGGAGGCATTTGGAGGTTTGTTATTGATAGTAGGGTTAAATACACGTATAACTTCCTTCTTTGTTTTCCTTACCATGGTCATGAGTATATTTGTCAGGGCGTGGGATGGCTCTTGGGAAATTCTTCCCGTTTTCCTTTTCTTCTGTCTAGGGTTATTCTATCTTGGGTTTGGAGCGGGAAAATTTAGTCTGGACCATTATTTATTCCGGCAATTCATACCTTAGAGATTGTCCAACTGATTACTTTTATTATCCTGACTAATCGTCCAGAAAAACCCAACAAAAAAGAAGGTATCTGCATTGGGTCTAATCATACGTCTCTCAAATACCCCTAAATCATTGGGAGAATTTGCATATTGATACCCATTGACATTATTAAAACCTGCCACATTACTAATGGAAATGTATAAGATTTTTTGTTGTGATAAAAGATAGGCCCAGTTTACACTGAGGTTGTTATAGGACTTTGTTTTTTCACCTAAAAACTCTGTTTTATTGGGGTCGTTATAGGGTCTTCCAGAACCGTAGTTATAGGAAAATCCAACTTGGGAACGCCAATCTTCTATCCAGTACTTGGTAACTAGGGAAAAACTGTTTTTTGGAGCAAAATTTGGAGTTGCCTTCTCCCTGAAATTACGGTAGTCCCTTTTGGTATCCAAAAAGGAATAGGATATCCAATAATCAAGGTTGTCAATGCTTTTATTATCTCTCCAAAAGATATCCAAACCCGAAGCATAACCCCCACCGCTATTGTTGAAAATTGAATTGAACTGTGGCATTTCGGTATTAAATTTTACCAGATTGCCATAATTTTTATAATACGCTTCCGCCCTGAATGTCCTACCATTCTCAATCATTTGATAGTTCAAAATATAATGGGACGTTTTCTCGGTCTTTAAATTTTGGTCAAATTTTAGGTATTCAGTCCACGGATTCTGGTAAAAATTCCCATAGGCCAACGAAAATTGTCCTTTCTCACTACTCTTATAGGCCAAGGAAAGCCGAGGGGACAACGTGGTTTCATTTAGAAGCTGACTGTGCTCCATTCTTCCGCCAATTTTCATGGCGAACTTGTTACTAAAAAAGATATCGGTTTCTGCAAATCCGGCGAATAGGTGGTCATCAAATCCGTATGAAAAAGCGTCCGACCCATTTCCCATAAAGCTTTCGTCAAAATTTTGGGAAAAATATTCAGCCCCAAAATTCAATTGAAACCGATTCGTGAAATTCTTGCCTACCTTGGCTTTCAAATGTGCGGCAATTTCCTTGGAATCTATGGTGTTGTCCATAATTCCAATATCATTTTGATCGCTGGATAGACTGGCACCCGTAGTAAGGGTCCACTCCTTTTCAAAAAAGTTTTTGTAGGAAGCGTTCAAATACATGTTATTGTTCTTGAGCCTAAAAGGTACATATTCTTCAAAATTAACATCCGCTTGCTCAATGTCGAGATTGGAATGATTAAACCCGGAATATAATTTAAAAAGGCTTCTTTCCCTTTGACTACGAAAAACCGCTTCCCCAGAAATGGATTCATAAGGTTTGTTCCAACGCATATCTTGGTTGGAAGGCACCAAAATTTGATAGGGGGCCAAGTTGATATAATTGGCATTGATACTTAGGGATTCATTCCCCCATATTTCGGTGTGTCCCAAACCACCTCCTACGGACATAAGGGATATATCCGTTTTTTCCTGTTCCGGGATATCTGTTGTATTCAACAAAAGCACACTGGAAAGCGCCTGTCCATATTCCGCGGAATAACCTCCGGTACTAAAAGTTATCCCCTTAAATAAAAAAGGAGAGAATCTGCCCCGTGTGGGAATATTGTTTGCAGTAGCATTAAAAGGTTGAAAAACACGAAGGCCATCAATAAAAACCTGAGTTTCACCAGCAGCCCCTCCCCTAACGAACAATCTACCATCCTCATTTACCGTACTGGTACCTGGAAGGGTCTGTAAGGCGGCCACAAAGTCTCCTGCGGCTCCGGCCGTTGTAACGATATCCAGTGGTTTTAACACTGAAGCCTTGGAATTGTCGCCCGCTTTAAAACTTCCAGCCGTCAGGGTAACGCCGGTCAACTCATTGAGCGCCTCATACAAGATGATTTCAAGGTTTTTAAAATAAGTTATATCTCCGGCTTGCGAAAATGGTTCAAAGGAAAGCATGGAAACCATTAAGTTTTGCGTGCCCGTCTCGGTGGTCTCAAAGCTAAAATATCCTTGGGCATCCGTAGAGGCACCATCATAAGTGCCTTCCAAATAGACATTGGCTCCTTCTACGGGATTGTTTCTGGAATCCCTTACGACTCCTGAAACAACGGTTTGGGCAAAAGTTCCTGTCGCGAATAAAAGAATGATTAATAGGTCAATTTTTTTCATGCTGTTTTCCTTGATTGATTACAAGGCAAAACTCCTTGATTGACGCACGGAATAAAATTCCTTTTAACCGAATTGTAGAATTTTTAACCTGAATTGATACCACTTATGAGTATTACATTTCACTCCATACATTCCACAGTTCGGTATTTCTATTTTTTAAAAAAGACAGTGTTAGGTGAAATTTGAAGCAACAAATAACTTTAAAACCTTACACATGAAAAGATTAGGAATTATTTTAGGATTAGTATTTACTAGCATGATCATGCAAGCGCAAGATCAAAAAGGAGTCACCGTTACTGTAACCATTGAAAATGTGTTATCTGATGAGGGACAAATTATTGGTTCACTGCATACCGCGGACACCTTTATGAAGGCACCAGGTGTCCAAAATAAGAGCAAGGATGCATCTGTAGGGGAAGTAACCCTTACTTTCTCCGATGTTCAGCCGGGTATCTTTGCATTGATGTTGATGCATGATAAAAACGGTAACCAGCGTATGGATTTTGAACCTTCTGGGATGCCCAAAGAAAGCTATGCTACTTCCGGTGATATGGCCTTTGGACCTCCAAGCTTTGACGGATCAAAGTTTGAAGTTGCGGATAAGGACCTTGAATTTAGGATACGCTTCTAAAAGATGCATCAATAACAAAAGATAACGGCTTCCAAAAAAGGAAGCCGTTATCTTTTTGATTCTTATTTTCTACTTTTATTTCTTTAACCAAGATTCTTTTTTATATGTCTAAGATGATAAAAGCAGCCAATTTTGAGGAATACAGTTCCCATTTTCCAGCGGAGATTCAGAAGAAATTACGTCTACTAAGAAAGTTAGTAAAAGAAACAGCCCCAGAAGCCGTGGAGGGTATAAGTTACGGCATGCCGGCCTATAAATTGAACGGCAGACCCCTTGTTTATTTCGCCGCCCAAAAGAACCATTTTGGATTTTACGGTACGCCTTCCACACATGCGGCGTTTGAGGTTGAATTGGCGGGTTATAAAAAAGGGAAAGGTTCCGTACAGTTTCCCTTTAAAGAGGAACTACCTTTGGAAATCATAAAAAAAATGATTCGTTTCAAAGTAAAGGAACTAAGTAACTGACCATTTTTTTCTATAAGTTTATATTTCCTCAGCCAACCAAGCCTTCATCATCCAGACTGTTTTTTCCTGTTCCGTGATAAAATCGCTCATCATGGAATTGGTACCTTCATCATTGGCCTCATCCGAGGCATTCAAGATTCCCCTTTCAATAGTCAAAAGTTCCTTCAGTGAATCCACGATAAGACGAATGGCATCATCGTCTCTAGTGATATTTTTACCCACGGGAACCGATGCGCTTTCTATATAATCCTCAAAAGTATGTAAAGGTACGCCTCCAAGTGTAAGAACACGTTCCGCAATCATATCCACTTTTAAATTGGCGTCCGTGTAAAGTTCTTCAAACTTTAGATGGAGGTCAAAAAATCGTTTCCCCTTGATATTCCAATGGATTCCCCTTAAGTTTTGATAATACCTTTGAAAATTGGCTAAAAGTAAGTTTAGGTCCTTACTTATAATTTGTGATTTATCGGTTTCTAAACCTATGCTATTTAGTTTCATTACTTTTTGTTTTATATGTTTCTAAGTAAAATATAAACTTCACTATAAAGATATTGAATAAACCTGTCGTTAATTATAAGATTTATTGATAGTTTTGATAACTTTATAGCTAAAATCACTCATATGACCATTACACAGTTACGCTATGTGCTAGCCGTAGCGGAATATCAAAATTTTACCCTTGCCGCCGAGAAAAGCTTCGTTACCCAGCCTACTTTAAGTATGCAGGTTCAAAAGCTTGAGGATGAGTTGGATATACAAATATTTGATCGTGGAAAAAAGCCTATATCCGTCACGGAGGTAGGTAAAAAAATTGTTGCACAAGCCAAAAACATTGTCAACGAAGCCAATAGGATAAAGGATATCGTAGATCAGGAAAAAGGATTTATAGGAGGAGACTTTACCTTGGGCATAATACCTACAATTATGCCAACACTTTTACCCATGTTCCTTAAAACCTTCATTACTAAATATCCTAAGGTCAACCTAATCATAAAGGAACAAAACACAGAGAACCTTATTGAAAATTTAAAAGACGGACATTTGGATGCAGCTATTGCGGCCACACCTTTGGAAGTTGATTCCATAATCGAAAGACCTTTGTACTATGAACCATTTGTAGGCTATGTACCCAAGAATCATAGACTAGGCGCCAGTTCAACTCTAAATATTGAGGATCTAGACGTTTCGGATATTCTCTTATTACAGGACGGACATTGCTTTAGGGAAGGGGTTTTAAACCTTTGCAAAGCACCAAAAAAATTGGGAGGAGACCATTTTCAATTGCAGAGTGGTAGTTTTGAGACTTTGATAAATCTGTCGAACGAAGGGCTAGGAATGACACTTCTCCCATTTCTCAACACCTTGGAATTGGAAGATGAAAAAAAGGAAAACCTAAAATATTTCAAGGAACCATCCCCGGCCAGGGAGGTTAGTCTTATCTATCATAAGAGTGAGCTCAAAATCCAGATTACCGAAGCATTAAAGGATGTTATTTCCTCAGTGGTTCGAGGTGCAATTGCCTTTCAGGACGTAAAGATTATCAGTCCCTTAGGGAAGTAAGGTTTCATTTTCTATCTAAACAATAAATCACAAAACGGCAATTAAAATAGGTAAATTAAAAAAGCCACTTTGCAGTGGCTTTTAACTTATGATTTTAAATAGATTAAACTTTGTTGTAATTCTGGTTTATCAACTATAAAAGTTTCCAACCAGGCTTTTAATTCCTCTACCTCTTCAGGTAGTAATCGTACAAGTGCTTTTTTAAGCTCTTTGTAAAACAATTTGGCATCAAAACTAACCTTCTGTAGCACAGTTTTACTGTACTCCAACATCGTTCTTTTCATGTAAACACGTTTTTAAATTAGTTGTTGTGTAAATTTAAACCCTAATGTTCGTATAATATTGTAGCTAAAAAGTTAAAATCGATTAAATAATGTTAAACCGATTCTTAAGTCTACAGGCTTCAATATAATAAAATCAATTATAATATCATAACGCATTGGTTAACAAACAAATAAACAAGTTAAAATGAAAAAAAATATCCTTTTGGCTATAGTGGTATGTCTGGTAATCAGTTGCACCAGTATAAAACTTAAAACCCAAAAAAGAATTTCAAGAACGTTGGATACTCCATTATTTGAAAACCAGTTTACCGGTTTTTTAGTTGTGGATCCAATTTCAAGGGATACCCTATATAATTATAATAGTGATAAGTATTTTACACCGGCGAGCAACACTAAAATCTTCACTTTATATACTGCATTAAAAACCCTACCAAACCATATTCCCACCCTTAGATACATTGAACAAAATGATACATTGTACTTTGAGGGCACGGGAGATCCTTCCTTTTTACACCATTATTTAAAGGATAGTACAGGATTCAATTTTTTGAAAAACAGAGATAATCTTGCCTTTTACAATGGGAATTTTATGGATACCCAATGGGGACCGGGGTGGTCATGGGACGATTTCCAATGGTATTATTCCCCTGAACGAAATGCCTTCCCAGTTTATGGGAATACTGTCATGATTTATGATATTCCAGAATGGAATATATCCCCAAGCTATTTTATTGATAGTGTAAATACCATTCGAAATGAGTGGAACAGGGAAAAGGATAAAAACATTTTTTATTTTGACAAAGGGGTAAGGGATACTTTGGAAATTCCATTTATTACCGGTGCAAAGACCATTAAGGATATCTTGGAAATGTCACTTGACAAACCAATAACACTGGCAAAAAAGATGCCTGAGGGTCCCAAAAAAACACTTTATGGAATACATACCGACTCTCTTTACATTCGACTGATGCATGAAAGCGATAATTTCATCGCGGAACAGTTATTGATTCTGGCCTCCGGGGAACTAACGGATACCCTGAATACTGTGAACGCCCAAAAATACATCCTGGAAAATGATTTGAAAAACCTACCCCAAGAGTCAAGATGGGTAGATGGCTCTGGACTTTCAAGATACAATCTGTTCACGCCTCAATCCATGGTATACGTCTTAAATCAGCTTTATAGAGAAGTGCCTCAAGAACGGCTTTTTAGTATTTTTCCAACGGCAGGAGTTTCGGGTACCTTAAAATCTTGGCATACCGAAAGCGGCGAGCCCTATATCTTTGCGAAATCGGGAAGTCTAAGCAATAATTACTGTCTAAGCGGATATTTAAAGACCAAAAAAGGAAAGTTGTTAATCTTCAGTTTTATGAATAATCACTTTAGGCATTCCTCATCGGAAGTAAAGGCACAAATGCAATCAATTTTTGAAGCGATACGGGAGGGGTATTAGGTGTTGGTTGTTGGTTGTTGGTTGTTGGTTGTTGGTTGTTGGTTGTTGGTTGTTGGTTGTTGGTTGTTGGTTGTTGGTTGTTGGTTGTTGGTTGTTGGTTGTTGGTTGTTGGTTGTTGGTTGTTGGTAATAAAATTAACTATTAAATCCTATCAACTTATTAATTTGCGCATATTGCAGCAGCATGACGGTCTTGGCATCACGGATTTCACCTGTAGCCATCATTTGTAACGCCTTTTCAAAGGGCATTTCCAAAACTTCGATATTTTCGGTTTCATCGTCCGCACCCCCTCCTGCATCAACCTTCATGGCGTCTTGATATTCCCCAATGAACAAATAGAGCTTCTGGGTTACGGAACCCGGACACATATACGTGATCAATACCTGTTCTACTTCGGTAAGTTGATACCCAGTTTCTTCCAATATTTCCTTTAAAATACACTCCTTGGGCGTGAGTCCGTCCAATAGACCCGCACAGACCTCCACCATCATTCCATCCGTATTTTCATTTACATACGTGGGCATCCTAAATTGACGGGTAAGCACCACGGTTCCTTTCTGGGTATTGTACAAAAGTACGGCCGCCCCATCGCCACAATCATAGGATTCCCGTTTTTGGACCTCCCAGCTACCATCAAACTTTTGATATTCAAAAGTGTATTTGTTCAGGGTATACCAATTATCGGAAAGAATTTCGTGTTTTATATTTTTTATTCTGCTGTTTTCCATGTGCTAAATTTAACGAACATAATCCGCATAAATTGCTATCTTTCTCAACTAGACCAAACCTGTTTTTTAGGCTATGAAGACCCATTTTGGCCATTGGCTGCTTTTTTTCTTGTTAACCTTCTCCTCCTCGGCCCAAGACTTGGGCGAACAATATATTTCAGCTTGGAAGGCATTTTACCCTTCCCAAGCACTGGAAGCGGGTATGCGGCCTTCTGTATTTCATTATGAGGACCTATCAGAAAATACAATTGCCCAATGGCTGGAATTCAACGAACAAATCCTGACCTTACTCTCCCGACCCAATGCCCCAATTGACCCTGTTGACGGAAGATTACTAAGGGTTCAGGCCCAGTCTGAAGTTGATACGTGGAAGAACCTAAGCAAGCATACCAATTCTCTCAATCTGTACGCTGAACTTATTTCGGACGCAATCCCTACGGTTATAAAAGCCGATTATCTTCTGGACCATGAGAAAGATGACATTATTTGCAATCGGTTTGTATCCATGGAAAAATTGGCATCGGCTGCGCAAAAAAATATACAAAACGTTTCAAAAGACGATTTGGAACAAGGCCTCGAAAATTTATCAAAATCCCTTACCTATCTGACTCAGCATGACCTCAAAAATAGAGGTCCGAATTTAATTTCAAGGGAATGCCCAGCGATGGATTCCGCTATACAAAGTATGGAATCCTTAAAGGCATTTGCGCTGGAAAAATTTGAGGACAACACATTACCTGAGACATCCATTCTAGGAAAACAGGAATATGACCGAAGGTTAAAATTGTATACGGACAGCGATTTAACTTCAACCGAGTTGGCAGAAATGGCCTTGAACGAAATTGGGACGGTTCGTGATTTAATGGCTCAAGTATCAAAACAATACCTTCTCGAAACGCATCCAACTAAAAACCTTCCAAAAAATGACCTGGAAATAATTGATTTGGCCTTGGCCGATATGGAAAAGGACGCCCCCTTGAACAGTACCGATTACCTTCAATTTTGGCAACAACTGGCCGATAGTGCCGTCGCTTTCATTCAAAAAAACAATATCGCCACCTTACCCAAAAATCAGACCTTACGTATTCAAACGGCCCCTGAGAGCGCTGGTCCCG
>JAUIGC010000254.1 GCA_030429835.1 Bacteroidia bacterium | reverse complement strand
GAAAAATAAGCAGCTAAGGGTTCAACTTTGTTTCTGTATCGACCATCGATAGGGGAGATGGCATTCAGTGCATTTAGGGCCATAATGGTTATCTAATTTAAAAGCGGTAAAGATACCTAATAGAACTAGAGTTTAAAACAGTTCTTTTAACTAAAATTTTGATTCTGATTGCTGTGGATTTAGAGGCCAACCTTTTCAATTTAATTTTTTAAGAACCATTCTGGCCCTGGCCTTATAAGCGGCACTTCCCTTTGAATAATTTTGTTCTAAAACCGACTTCAACTCAGGATGTATCCAATTGTATTTTTTTCCCAGTAGAAAAAGACTGGTCATGGAATAGGCCTTTGCCGCCACTTTATGTTCCCCTATAAGCCAATCAAAACAGGTGGATGTCATTTTCTCAAGATGGGATTCATTAATTTTTTCTCGGCTTACACTATCTTTTTTGGAAAAATAGCTTTCCAATAAAAGTTCACATACCTTTGCCATGGGCCGCACAGAGGATTCAAGTTCAACATTTCCCATAACCTCTGTAAACCGATTTAGAAATGGCAAGATAGTGTTCAGTTTTTTACGAACAACTGCTTCTAAAATCCAACTGGCCTTGCAGGAGATTGGGTCTTTTGTTAGATTTATGATTTCCAATAAGGGATGTATTAAATCTGGATTCATTAGAACCTTTTTTGCCATTTCGGTACGTTTGTCCCGGGAATGGTCAACATAGTATAAAGATTCGTAAAGCTCTTGTTGGGTCATGGACTTAAAAATTATAAATATATTTAACATCAAATGAAAATCTTAAAAAAAATATTGATTGGGTTATTGGTTGTTTTCATAGCCATTCAATTCTATAGACCGGAAAAAAATATTTCAAAAGAAAACGATATCGCTGCATTTATGCAGGAAACGAATCCTCCTGAAGAAGTACGCACTATACTAAAAACTACCTGTTTTGACTGTCATAGCAACAATACGGATTACCCGTGGTATGATAATATCGCACCAGTTTCTTTTTGGTTGGCAGATCATATTGAGGAGGGCAAATCCGAATTGAATTTTTCCGAATGGGCAACTTATTCGGACAAAAAAAAGGATCATAAGCTAGAGGAGCTTTATGAAGAAACCGAAAAAAGAGCGATGCCGCTAAAAGAATATACCTGGACCCACGAGGAAGCAAGACTTACGCAGGCCCAAATTGATGCCGTGGTGAAATGGGCAAAAGATACTAGGTCGCTTTATCAATTAGGGAATCAACCAAAGTAGGAACACCTTCCACAGCTGTTTTGGGGATAATCTTGAGATTTTCAATGCGACCTTCTTGAATGGAAGGTCTAGGGTCGATAAAATAAATTGGAGTGCCATCATTGATAAAATTGATGAGGCTAGCTGCCGGATATACTTGCATGGAGGTTCCTATAATAATTAAAATGTCGGCATTTTGAGTGATGTTAATGGCCCTGTCCAATAGGGGAACCGCTTCCCCAAACCAAACAATGTGTGGTCTTAGCTGATATCCTTCTTCGCAAAGGTCCCCAAGTAAAATATCGTCCTTGCGTAATACGATATAGGACTCGTTACCTACACTCCTTGCTTTTAAAAGCTCTCCATGGAGATGTAGAACATGGGAACTTCCAGCCCTTTCGTGCAGGTCGTCCACATTTTGGGTAACGATTTGTACGTTGTAATGTCCTTCTAATTTTGCCAATGCCCGATGGGCTTCATTGGGTTCAACGGTCAATAATTGTCTTCTACGCTGATTATAAAATTCCAAAACCAGTTTAGGATTTCGTTCAAAGGCCTCAGGGGTCGCTACTTCCATCACATCGTGTCCTTCCCATAGCCCGTCTGCATCCCTAAAGGTTTTTAATCCACTTTCGGCACTCATTCCCGCACCCGTCAATACCACAATGTTCTTCATATGCTTGCTTTATTTCAAAAATATAGATTTTATTATCTTGGTTAAATGGGAGGAACGGAACTTTTAAATTATTTGGAAAATTTTATTTCCGAAGAAAGAAGAGAGCGATTTATATCGATATTGGAAAACCGAACAAACTTTATCACGGTCGCTATCGAAGATGTATATCAAATGCACAATACCAGTGCCGTAATTCGCAGTTGTGAATCTTTTGGGGTTCAGAAAGCACACCTTATAGAAGGTAGGTTTGGTAAGCGTTTGGATAAAAAAATTGCCATGGGTGCACAGCAATGGGTCGATTTACATAGGTATTCCTATTCTTCGGAGGCCATTTCCAACTTAAGAAATCAAGGGTATAAAATCGTAGCGACCAGTCCACATGCAGATAGTTCACTTTTGACCGATTTTCAAATCGATTCCCCTATTGCCCTGTTCTTTGGTACCGAAAAGGAAGGTCTAAGTAAGGAGGTCATGGATAAGGCGGATATGTTCCTGAAAATACCCATGGTAGGTTTTACCGAAAGTCTTAATATTTCAGTTTCAGCAGCGATAATTCTTCAAGATTTGACAACAAAGCTTAGGAACAGCAATTTGCCTTGGCGGTTGTCCGACGAAGAAATCCTTGAAAAAAGATTGGATTGGACCAAAAAATCAATAAAGAGTATCGAGGAAATTCTGATAAGATTTAACCTGCAAAAGTAGATTTTTTACTATTTTAGAATATCAACTAACTAATTGATTAACAAATGACTACTGTAATTTATATCCTGGCCGCCATTATAGTCCTTATCATTTTTCTTGCGGTAATTGCACCAAAAACCTATGATGTTTCAAGAAGTATTGAAATCAATAGTTCGAAAGAAAGAATTTGGCCCTATCTAAAATTTTTGGAAAAACAACGGGAATGGTCACCATGGTCCAAAAAAGACCCTGATATGAATACCAAACTTACCGGAACCGATGGGGAAGTTGGAGCTGTTAGTTATTGGAATGGAAACAAGGAAGTAGGGGAAGGGGAACAGGAAATTACCAAGATAGTGGAGGGGGAAAGAGCCGAAGGTGAACTTAGATTTTTCAAACCTATGAAATCAGAATCCGATTGTTATCTTGTTCTCGAGGAAAACACCCCTGAAAAGAGTAAGGTTACTTGGGGGTTTAAAGGTAAAAGCGCATTTCCTTTTAGCATAATGCTGCTTTTTATGAGCATGGACAAAATGGTGGGAAAGGATTTTGAAGAGGGACTACAGATGTTAAAGACCAAAATGGAAAGCTAAGCACTTCACTTATACAAGGAAAACGGATGCTTCTGCCCGTGCCCAAAACCTAATGGGTAAAATGGTGGTCCCAATTCCTTTTGACACATACATGGGAATACCACCTGTTTTGTACCATCCTTTGAGGTACCTGCCGCTTCCAGCTGGTTTATAAAGCTCCTTTCCAAAGAATGTAATCTGACCGCCGTGGGTGTGTCCGGATAGGATACATTTTAAATTGATTTTGAATGAGGCGTTTAGCTGTGCAATAGTGTCACTGTACTCCGGACAATGGTTCAAAACTATGGTGTCGATATTTTTATCATCGATAGATGAAATGGCATGGACAAAATCTGCATTACCACCTATGAAATCATCGATTCCCAAAAACTGTAAAGTCCTATTTCCTTTTCTTAATCTATAACTTTCATTAATCAGTAGAATTCCGCCGTGTTTATTAACAACCTGTCTGAATTCATCAATGGGTACATGACCACTATGTTCTTTGTTGCCGTAGATGAAGATTTTAGGTATGGAGTCATCAAAGTGGTTTAAATATTCATCCAACAGGTCCAAACGCGTTTTTCTCGTAATGGTATCTCCTGTAAATAGAATGGCATCTGGTTTTAGTTCATCTACTTTTTCAGCTACAGAGATAAGACCCGAGTGCAAATCTCTTAGGTGTAAATCCGTAAGCTGTACCAATTTGATTTT
>JAUIGC010000033.1 GCA_030429835.1 Bacteroidia bacterium | reverse complement strand
TCTTTTTGTTGCAAAAGAAATTATAATCGAACAACTCATTAAAAAATGCTTTCATAAAAAACAGAGAGTTAAACCACTTCCTTTGCCGCTTTTAACAATAAGTCCCTGGTCGCAATGATACCTTCTTCCTCGCTGAGCTCATTACCTTCATATTCCACTCCAATAAAACCAGTATAACCGTTGTCCTTGACCATTTGCAACATTTTTACATAGTCTATATTCTCTTCGTTACCGTTGGCATCGAATACATTGGACTTTGCGCTTACTGCCTTGGCATAAGGCATAAGTTCCTTTACACCTTTATATTTATCGTAGAACTCCGCACAATCCCAACTATCTGGTTTTCTGGTGATACAGAAATTTCCAAAATCGGGCAATGTACCAACGTTGTCCATAGCCACCATCTTCATTACCTCAGCGTGCAAGGCTCCGTTCGAGGATAATCCGCCATGGTTTTCCACTAAGATGTTGATGTTTTTATCTTTGGCGTAGGTAGCCAGTTTCGTTAGACCATCTACGGAGTTTTTCTTCCATTCTTCTGGATCATTACTCCCAGAAAGGTTCACACGAATTGCATGGCATCCCATTGCGGCGGCGACGTCTACCCATTTTTTATGTTTTTCCACAGTCTCATTACGTTCCGCTTCATCGCTTACCGCAAGCTCACCTTGACGATCAATCATAATCAAGACATTTTTCATACCATGTTTTTTGGCCTCGGCATTACATTTTTCAATAAAAGCGGCCATAGCTTCTTCAGAATAATTGGCATCGGATAATTCCGGGTCATATAACTGGCTTACATACTCCAAGCCTGCAAAGCCCCAATTTTTGGCCTTCTCCGCAAATGTGTATGGATCCATCCCTTTTTCCCTTATATTTTTATGGAGCGACCATTGCGCGAGAGATAGTTCAAAGAAGGGGTCTTCTGCCATGCTTGAAGATTCATCGGTTCCTGAAACAGATTGCTCCTCCTTTTTGGCCTCTTTACAGGCATACGCCCCTAAAAAAGTAACTCCTACGCCTGCTGCTGTAGTTTTGGAAATAAATTTTCTTCTTTTCATGACTCAGTCTACTATTTTGGTTATGTTATTGATTTTGATAAAGTTCAGGTCTATTTTTTAAAGAAATCACTAGGGCATCTAAAACGATGTAGTGCCATATTCACAATAAGATTAAGGTTTAAATGTATAGAATTAATTTAATATTTAATAAATTTAGAGAATAAACAATTTCTATGAGTAAATTTTATTATAACGAAGAACAGGAATCGTACGATGCGATTGTTGTTGGAACTGGGATTAGCGGTGGTTGGGCTGCTAAAGAGCTATGTGAAAATGGTTTAAAAACCTTGGTGCTTGAAAGGGGTAGAATGGTAAAGCACATTGAGGATTATGAGACCGCAAACATGGATCCATGGGATTTTCCAAATGGGGGCGTTGCTACCAAAGAAATCATTGAGCAGCAACCCAAGCAGAATAGGACCGGCTACACCACTAGCCAGGCTAGCCATATGTGGTTCGTAAATGATTTAGAACATCCCTATAATGAAATAAAACGTTTTGATTGGATGCGTGGTTATCATGTTGGTGGTAGATCCCTCCAGTGGGGGCGACATAGTTATCGCTGGAGTGACATAGACTTCGAAGCCAACAAAAGGGACGGTATTGCAGTGGATTGGCCCGTGCGATACAAGGATATTGCTCCTTGGTACTCCAAAGTAGAAAATTTTATAGGTGTAAGTGGCGAAGCATTAAACCTGCCCCAACTTCCGGATAGTGACTTTCTCCCAATGATGGAGTTAAACTGTGTGGAGCAGCATGTTAGGGAAAAGGTAGCAGAAAATTTTGGAGGCCGTGTAATAACCGCCGGAAGGGTGGCCCATATTACAGGTGACAAAAAATTTGACGGCAGAACAAAATGTCAATTCAGGAATAGATGTATAAGAGGATGTCCTTTTGGTGGATACTTTAGTAGTCTATCCTCTACCCTGCCCGCTGCAGAGGCAACTGGGAACATGACCTTAAGACCGGATTCCATCGTTCACGAAATTATGTATGACCCAGATACCAAAAGAGCGACGGGAGTAAAGGTAATAGATAGAGTTACCAAAGAGGCTTATGAATTTAAGGCAAAGGTGATATTCCTTTGTGCATCTGCCATCGCTTCTACCTCTATATTAATGCAATCAAAATCGGATAGATTCCCAAATGGTATGGGTAACGATTCCGACCAATTGGGCCGTAACATCATGGACCATCATCTTGGTGTAGGTGCTACTGGAAAATTTGACGGCTTTGAAGACAAATATTATAAAGGAAGAAAACCTAACGGTGTCTATATTCCAAGATTTAGAAACTTGGGGGGTGATTCAGACAGAAAAGATTACATACGTGGTTTTGGATATCAAGGAGGAGCTAGCCGAGGAAATTGGGAAGATATTGTGTCCGAGTTGTCACACGGAAAAAGCTTAAAAGAAGCCATTACAAAACCAGGTGGATGGACCTTTGGAATTGGAGGGTTTGGAGAAATCCTACCTTATGAGGAAAATAGGTTTACCTTGGATTATGACAAAAAGGATCAATGGGGACTACCTACGGTGACCTTTGATGCAGAATTTCAGGAAAATGAATACAATATGCGTAAAGACATGCAGGAATCCGCTGTTGAGATGTTGGAAAAATCAGGTCTGCGCGATGTTAAAGGACATGATAATAAGGATTCCCAAGCCATCGGCCTTGGTATTCATGAAATGGGAACAGCAAGAATGGGTCGCGATAGAAAAACCTCTGTTTTAAATGGAAACAATGCTCTCCATGATGTACCCAATGTATATGTAACGGACGGATCTTTTATGACTTCCGCAAATTGTGTAAACCCTTCATTGACATACATGGCATTTTCAGCGAGAGCCGCTAACCATGCCGCAGAGGAACTTAAAAAAGGAAATATATGATGGATAGAAGAAAAGCACTTAAAAATATGGGACTTGCAATGGGATATACCATTGCCACTCCAACATTAATAAGTATAATGCAAAGCTGTAAGGGGGAAACTGTGGCCACTTGGACACCAGAATTTTTAACCCCAGCAGAAGGAGGTGTACTTACAAAATTAGTAGATGTGATTCTTCCCAAAACAGAAACGCCATCTGCATCCGAAGTTCAGGTAGATATCTTTATCGATAAGTTCGCCAATGACGTTATGAAAAAGGAGGAGCAAGACTTTTTCAGGATGGCCATGGGTAAATTTACGGATAAAGCTTTAATGGATTCTGGCAAAAGTGATGTGGAGGACCTAACAGTAGAGGACTTGGAACCTGTCCTGGCAGCTGCACTTAAAAACACCAAGGAGGACGAGGCTGAAATGTTTGAATCAATTACATCATATACTGAAGCCGTAGCTGAAGGAAAAGAAGCAACCTTGGATGATGGAACCAGTCGATTTGCATTTGCGAACAACCTTCGCGGTTTGACCATTTGGGGTTATAAGACTTCAGAATATGTAGGTGAGGAAGTATTGGCCTATCTACCGGTACCTGGTGAGTATATCGCTTGTGCGGACACCCAGGAGTTGACTGAAGGCAAAGCATGGTCCCTATAAAATGAAAAGAAGAAACTTTTTAAAAAATACGGCCCTTTCCAGCGGAGTTATTTCGTTGGGAGGGGCTTTTTCGTATGCCTCATCTAATAATAATCGGGCAAAAGCATTTCACAACTTTAACCTCAAATACGCCCCGCACTCCGGCATGTTTAAGCATCATGCAGGGGAAGACCTAATTGACCAAATAAATTTCATGGCCGACCAAGGATTTACGGCGTTTGAGGACAATGGCCTCATGAACCGTGATATTTCCATGCAAAATAAAATTGGCGAAACCCTTGCCAAACGTGGTATGACCATGGGTGTTTTTGTTGTGGACAAAGGTGGAAACATGGCCAATACGTTGGCCGCGGGAAAGCCGGAATATATAGACATCTTTTTAGATGGGTGTAAAAGGTCGGTAGAAGTGGCCAAACGTGTCAATGCCAAATGGATGACCGTTGTTCCTGGCGGATTTGAAAGAAGTTTGCCAATAGGAGTGCAAGATGGCAATGTTATAGAAGCCCTTAAACGAGGTGCCGAAATATTGGAGCCCCATGGTCTGGTAATGGTATTGGAACCCTTATCGGATTCTCCAGACCTATATTTACAGAATTCAGATCAGACCTATATGATCTGTAAGGCCGTGGACAGTCCTTCCTGCAAAATCCTCTTTGATATCTATCATATGCAAAAAACAGAAGGGAACTTAATTCATAATATGGGGCTTACTTGGGATGAAATCGCCTACATACAAATTGGGGATAACCCAGGAAGAAACGAACCTACGACCGGTGAGATAAATTATAAAAATGTTTTTAAGTTTATCTATGACAAAGGTTTTGAAGGTGTGTTGGGCATGGAACATGGAAATTCTAGTCCAGGTAAAGACGGCGAAACAGCTGTTATAGAAGCTTACAAAAAAACGGACCAATTTCTATAATTCTGGGATACTTATTTTCCCATATAGTTTTCCTATTTATTTTCGGAACCTCTATTTGATTTGAAACATCCATAAAAAATGAAAGACCGGGGAATTACTTCCTCGGTCTTTTTTGTATTGAATAAATTTAAAAAATACGACCCTTAATGCTTGATTTGACGAAATGCCCACCAAGTGCTAATCTAGGTAGTTCCCCCGAAACCTATTATTAGACCTGCAACGTAATGCTCTTTTCATCACTGTTGCTTTTGGCGTTCAAAACATTAACCGGGACAGAATCCCTAGGGTCGTATATTGCTAAAAATTACGGAACGTATCCGAAATTCTAATTTTCTTTCCATAATCGTTTACCAAGGTTAAATCCATGTAGCCCTCAATATGATCATCGTCTAAATTTAATATTCTAACAAAACCATTCTTTGCAAAAAATGGTTTCTCTCCAAACTCGCTATTGGTAAAATATCCAAAAACTCCTTCATAGCCATGTAGAAAACCTTCTACCTCTTTAATTGTAAAATCCCCATGCTGAAAATCCACTTCCTCATCTGTGGTTCCCATTATTAACTCAATTCTATTCTTCTTCGTTATATCCTGAAAAACAAGAGTCAACTTTTTAAATGTATTGCCTTCAATTGACTCCTCTGTACTATACCCAAAATTCAATTCAGAAGGAATCAGGTTTTCATTATTAATAGCAACTACCTCCATATTCATCTCCTTCCCAGAATTGGAAATCAATAAAAAGGGAAGTATCCCCAACAGACTAAACCTGAATATTTTTAAATTAAAACCGTACATCATTTATTGGGTATAATAGTCATGCTTGGCTCATTGTTCCCCATGGCCAGTTTCTTGTTTAAAGCCTCATCATTGGTTTTATGCTCCAGTATAGATGCCACAATTACAACAACCAACAAAATCCCGAACATTAGCAAACATCTTTTCATAGTCAAAATAATTTTATGGTAAAACTCGTAACCGTAACGAATTTAAGACAAGTTTAAGCCCACCATGGTCAACATGTATAAATTGCATCCTTTTTTGTATAATCGGGAGATGGTTTTTCCCAAAGCCCTAAGAATAAAAGTTATTGTAATATTTTTCTTATAAAGTTTTGATTTTCATGTAGCTATACAGCTGATTTTACATTTTATGCCGATTATACTTAAATAAAGCCCATTGACACAAATTACATAAGTGGTTACGCTGTTAGTTTTATTTTTGATTAACTTTCCCTATACCAAATGGTAGATATGTTAGAAGCAGTTATCGTAGATGATGAAATAAAGGCCCTCCAAAGTCTTACTTGGGAACTCACAAATTTCAGCGAAGAAATTAATGTGACAGCTTCCTTTACAAATCCTTTTGAAGCTTTGGAATATTTAGGGAAAAATACGCCGGACTGCCTTTTTTTGGATATTGAAATGCCAACCATGGACGGATTTCAATTCATTCAAAAATTAACGAACAAAAACTTCCCGGTCGTAATCACCACTGCCTATAACCAATACGCCATTAAAGCCCTAAAGAACGAGGCCATAGACTATTTATTGAAGCCTATTGATTCAGATGATTTGGAGGACACCATTTCTAAAATCAAAAAATTCAATGCGAAGAACTTTTCCGCAGAAAGACTGGAGCAGATACTTCTCAATTTTAATTCTAGATCTGTTAACAAACGAATTACATTGAATACGGACGGCAAATTACTTTTTTTAGAAAGTGATGAAATTTTATATGCCGAATCCGATGGAAATTATAGTACCATATTCTTGGTCGATGGTCAAAAAATCGTCCTTACCAAAAAATTAAAGGAGGTCAACCAATTACTGCCCGAGGACTGCTTCTTTAGAATACACAATTCATACATTATCAACCTGAACAAGATTAAGGAATTCCTTAAAACCGATGGATACGTAGTCCTAAAATCCAATCATAAGATTCCCGTTTCCAGACAAAAGAAATCGGATTTTTTGGATTTATTATAAGTGCATATGGTTTTGAAACGTTCTAAAAATCATTGGACATTCCCTTACCTAAAATTTTCATTTGTTTTTAGAGGATATTTCTTATTGAGTTGGACAATCCTGTCCGTCAATCTCATTCAATCACAAAAGGTCCCCGATCAATTTAAGAATAAGGTCAATGAGTTGATCAGTAAAGCTCCAAAAACCTATGAAGAAATAGATGGTTTTCTTAGAAGCTCCAGAAAGGATACTTCATTAATGAGGTACACCATAAAGGAATCCATTGAACATGACTACATCGACGGCCAAATATACGCCCTAAATCAACTTGGCAGGGTCTATAGGGACATATCCAATTACCCAAAGGCCCTCGAGCTTTTTCAGGAAGCCCTCAAATTATCCATAGAAACAGACAATCTTGAATTTAGGATTTATAGCCTAAATATGATCAGCGTTGTATATAGGCGTACCGAGGCCATTAAATCTGCACTGGACTATAGCCAAGAAGCCTTGGAACTCGCAGAAACGGTGGAACCGGAAAACCGTTCAAAAGGATTAAAAAGAAGTATCAACGTGTCCTTAAATTCCATTGGCAACATCTACCAATTATTGGAACAATATGATTTGGCGATAGACAAATTTAAAGAATCCATGAAATTGGAAGAGGAGCTTGACAATCCCCTTGGCCTAGCCATAAACTACCAAAACGTTGGCGAATGCTATGAAGCACAGGCCAAACTGGAACCCGCCTTGGAAAGCTTTCAAAAATCACTGTCGTACAATAGGGAGATAAATTCAGAAAAGGGAAAAATAATCTGTAATTACAGTATTGCACATGTATATGTTCATCTAAAAAGAATGGATGAGGCATTAACATTGCTTACTTCATCCCTTGAAAGGGCAAAAGTCCTTGGGGACCAAGAAATTATAGCCAGCATTCTCAACAATCTGGGATGGGCCAACTTAAATGTAGGTGATTATACCAAAGCGGAATCCTATTTACAAGAGGGACTCAATATTGCCAAATCCTATAATTTTCCATCCGAAATTGCCGAGGCCAACAAATTCCTTTCGGAATTGTGGATGAAAAAGAATGACTTTAAAAAGGCAATGGATTTCTATAAGGAGTCCAAAAAATATGAGGAACAGGTTACCAATAACTTAAATGTTAGGTATGTCAATGATATGATTCTAAGGTACGAGGCGGAAAAACAAATAGATCAATTAAAAACCCTAGAGGAAGAGGTAAAGAACCAAGCCATTACCCTACGCAAAAACAAAACGATTCTACTTATAACGTTTATCGCTCTTGCTCTTGTTGGTGGAATTCTTTACATTTTGTACCGCCAATTCCAGTTAAGTAGCGAAAAGAAACTTTTGACCTTAGAGCAGACAATGTTGCGAAGTCAAATGAATCCCCATTTTCTTTTTAACTCATTAAATTCCATAAAGCTCTATATTATAAATAATGAAAAGAAGAATGCGGTCCATTATCTAAATAAGTTCTCCAAACTGGTTCGGAAAATTCTAGAGGCCTCTTCCCAAAGGGAGATTCCACTCTCAGAAGAATTGGAAACCGTGGAATTGTATATGAATATCGAGAATATCCGTTTTTCGAATGAAATTGTGTTCAAAATCAACATAGAGGACGGTATTGATGTCCATAACGTAAAAATTCCATCGTTGATTCTTCAACCGTTTTTGGAAAATGCACTCTGGCACGGGTTATCATCAAAGGAAGGAGAAAAAAATATCACTTTAGATGTCTTAAAGGGACCTGAAGGCTTTATTAAAATAGCCATAACGGACGACGGGGTTGGGCGGGATGCCGCTGAGAAAATAAAGGAACGAAAGGTACTGAAAAGAAAATCCGTGGGAATAGATATAACCAAAGAGCGATTGGCTAATTTCTCCAAGGATTATCAAAACTCCTTCCATGTGGAAATAATTGATATCTATGATGAGCATAATCAGCCCTCTGGCACAAAAATAATGCTACATATTCCCACTATTTAAGATGGTCGGCAGCAACCTGCTCCAATTCCTCGTACCATACCTTACCAAATTTGCGGATCAGGGCTTCCTTTACGAATTTGTAAATAGGTACTTTTAACTCCTCGCCCAAGGTACATGCAGGGTCACAAATTTGCCATTTGTGGTAGTTCACTGCCGTTAGCTCCGTATATTCCCTAATTCTTACGGGATACAAATGACAGGATACAGGTTTCTTCCATTTTGTCTTTCCTTGGTTATAGGCTTCCTCAATACCACATTTTGCTATATTCCTTTCATCAAAAATGACGTAGGCGCATTCACTTCCCTTTATCAATGGGGTCTCCCATTCACCGTCCTCACCCTTTACGAAAGCCCCCTCCTTTTCAATGACCGCTATACCCTCTGGCCTTAAAAAGGGTTTTACATTGGCATAAATATCAACCAAAACCTCGGTCTCCTTCTCTTCCAAAGGTGCCCCGGCATCTCCGTCCACACAACATGCACCTTTGCAGGCCGTAAGATTGCAGACAAAGTCGTTCTCTATTATCTCTTCCGATACAATGGTTTTTCCTAATTGGAACATGAAAAAATTTTAGGGCGAAAGATACATTATTTACACAGTCAGTTAAAGATATTATTGGTACAATAACATCCAAAGACCTTTAATTAAACGTAGATTTGCAAAAATTTGAAAATGACCTTTAATTTTGACTTTAGGGAGATTGCGACGGCCAGTATGGTCCTTTTCGCGGTAATCGATATATTGGGAAGTATTCCTATCATCATTGGTCTACGGAAAAAGGTAGGCCATATCCAATCTGAAAAGGCTTCGGTAGTTGCGGCCTGCATCATGGTGGCCTTTTTGTTCCTGGGTGAAGAAATCTTAAATCTCATTGGTATAGATGTAAACTCGTTTGCTGTTGCCGGTGCATTCATCATTTTCTTTCTGGCCATCGAAATGATTTTAGGAATCACCATTTATAAGGACGAGGAACCGGAAAGTGCCTCAATTGTCCCCATTGCCTTTCCATTGATTGCCGGGGCAGGTACGCTTACTTCTTTGTTATCATTACGGGCTGAATACTATGTGGAGAATATTATATTGGCCATTATTGTCAATATCATCTTCGTGTATCTGGTTCTTAAATCTTCGGTAAAACTTGAAAAAATCCTTGGAAAGAGGGGCTTAAACGTAATCAGAAAAGTTTTTGGGGTAATCCTTATGGCAATTGCCGTTAAACTGTTCGCCGCAAATATCAATGCGCTTTTCAATCAATAAAAAAGAACGTATTTTTAACCTGAACACGTAATCTGATATGAATAAGACCTTATCCATAATCCTAGTGGTATGTGCAGTGGCCCTCATTGCCTATAATGTGACACTAATAGACTTTGAAAATCCTTTTGAAGGAAATAGTATTGTAGCTGTTATTGGTGTCATGGCTTCCTTATGTGCCATTGTTTTGATCCTGATTTTTTACACTAGCAAAAAAATACAGAAAAATCTTGAAGAGGATTAGTTTTGTGACTCTATCGTTGCCGCTTCTTCCTGTTTTATAATTGGATTATCTAATTCCAACACCTTTAAAAGCATTGGATCCTCTACACTTTTTATTTTGGCATGCATATTGGCATCGAACAGTTGTTCCGCCAGGGAAGCCTTTAAATAAAGTTTGATGCTGTCCTCAAAATCATAGAAATTCATTTTAAGATTTCTTTCCAAGGAATAGTCCACGAATTTTTCAAATAGTACATCGTCTACCCGAAAATATCTAAAAAATTCCTCAGGGGTATAGTCGGAGTACAATCCTCTATTTTCATCCAAGTGTTCAAATACAAAAAATGATAAAAACCCAAGGCTGTCCATACTCTCAACAGCCTCTTCCTCATTGGTTCCTATGGGAACAAATTCATCGGGTATGATACCTCCTCCGCCATAGACTATTTTGCCATTAGGGGTTGTGAACTTCAAAGAGTCGGCTACTTTTATGCTATCCACTGATACCATTTCACCACTATGGTATCTTTCCATAAAACGTTCGTAATAATCCTTGTTCCCGTGGGCATAGCTTTTTTGAATACTTCTCCCCGTAGGCGTATAATATCTGGATACGGTCAAACGTACTGCCGAGCCATCGCCCAAGGCCATTTCCCTCTGTACCAAGCCCTTTCCAAAAGAACGTCTTCCCACTATGGTACCTATATCGTTATCCTGCAGTGCCCCGGCCACGATTTCACTTGCGGAGGCCGAGCGCTCATTGATAAGCACATAAATGGGCTTGTCTTCGAAACTTCCTCTGCCGGTAGCATAGCTCTTATCTATTTTTCCTTTTTTGTTCTTGGTGAAAAGAATTAGTTTTCCATCTTCCAAGAATTCATCGGCCATTTGTTCGGCTATATTTAAATATCCTCCGGGATTATCACGAAGGTCCAAAACCAGCTTATTCGCTCCTTCGTTCTGTAATTTTCTTAAGGCCGATTTAAATTCCTTATAGGTTGATTCCGCAAAACGGGTTACCTTTATATATCCTATATCATCCGCCAGCATATAATAGGATTCCACGCTTTTAATTGGCACTATGCCCCTATTTACCGTAACCGTGAAAATTTTATCTTCGGACTTTCTATATACCTTAAGTTTAACGGGACTGCCTTCCTTTCCCTTAAGCTTTTCAACGATAACATCACTAGGCATATTTTTCCCGTATAGTGTATCGTTATCTGCCATGAGGATACGATCGCCAGGCTTTATTCCCTTGGCATAGCTAGGACCATCTTTTACCGTTCTTATTACGGATATGGTATCCTTGTAGGCATAAAAATTAATCCCAATACCCACAAAATCGCCCTTCATATTTTCAGAAACCCTGCTCATTTCCTTTTCGGGGATATAGACAGAATGAGGATCCAATTTTTCGAGGATACTATTTACGGTAACATCCACAATACTATCCGTATTCACGTCGTCCACATACTCATAATCAATGTAATCTATAAGTCTGTTGAGCTTGTCCTTTTTAGAATTGGTCGTGAATAGTTTTTCAGGGGTGTCAATGAAGTTGAGTTTACCACCCACGAAAATTCCCATGGCCAAGGCTATAGCAATTATGGTGGGGAGAAGGTATGAATACTTGTTCTTCATTCTAATCAATCATCTATTTGAGGCATAAATTCAAGTTCTACCCCGGCCCTTTTCAAAAAGTTGAGTCCTGAATCATCCTTGTACGCTATTTGATATACCACACGTTTTATGCCAGATTGATGGATCAATTTACTGCATTCCCTACAAGGTGAAAGGGTTATGTACAAAGTTGCTCCCTGGCAGGACTGTGTAGAAGAAGCAACCTTAAGTATGGCATTCGCCTCTGCATGCAGCACATACCATTTAGTGTACCCTTCTTCGTCCTCACAATAATTCTCAAAACCGGTAGGTGTTCCGTTATAGCCATCTGAAATAATCATGCGATCTTTAACGATAATGGCCCCTACTTGCTTACGCTTGCAGTAGGAGAGTTTTCCCCACTCCTTGGCCATTCTTAAATAGGCCTTGTCGTATTTTTCCTGTTTCGATTTGTTCATGTAACCGGAAGCAAAATTCTTTGTTTGTCTAAGATACCCGCTTTAAAAACCTTTCCAAAAGTATAGGGATAATTTTAACTTTTACTCGATACTCGAGATTTAAGCAAGAATAACCCTTAAGCTATCCTGAAGTTTCGTAGACTGTCAATCGGGCTGTTTCTTTTACCAAGGAAACGTTTTATATAGCATAGGTATTGTGATTAACAAAACAATTATACTGGCTACCAAAACAAAAACGGATTGCTTTACCTTACCTATGCTTTGAACTGCATAAGCAATTAGCAGCACCGCCATCACAATAATTAATTGGGATATTTCTATTCCGCCCGCAAATCCGAGTAGCGGCGTTAATTTCTCATCCTCCCCCGCAATCAACATCTTAAAATAATTGGAAAACCCAAAACCGTGGATGAGACCAAAAAAAGCGGTGGCCAGCACATGCAACATAATGTTGGTCCGCCCTTGCAACTTTTTTAAATAAAGTATGTTGAAGATTGCCGTTAAAAATATGGTCAGAGGTATTAAAAATTCAATCAAACCCACATCCATAACCACTATTTCAAAAACCGAGAGCATCAAGGAAAGACAATGGGTTATGGTAAATACCGTCGCCAGCAACAATACCTTTCGCCAACTTTTAAAGGTAAATGGAATGGCCAATGCCGATAAGAACAAAATATGGTCATAGGCACCAAAATCCAACACATGGTTCAACCCCATTTTAATATAAAACCAAAAATTCTCCATGTACTTTAATTGTTTTAATTGATTCCTCTTTCCTTTTGAATGGTTTCATAGGCAAGTTGAACCTGTTTGAACTTTTCCTCAGCGCCCTTTTTTATGGCTTCATCCTGGGTATTCACTCGGTCGGGGTGATATTTTTTGGCCATGGTCCGGTACGCTTTTTTCACCTCCTCGTTGGATGCCGTTTTATCAATTTCTAGAATCTTATACGCATTGTCCGCAGATTTGATGAACATGGCCATGATACTTTCAAAATCCCTTTGAGATACTCTTAAGTATCCCGCTATTTCTCGGATTTTGTTAATCTCTGGCGTGCTAACATTTCCATCGGCCTGGGCTATCCCAAACAAAAAATGAAGTAATTGAAGTCTTACCTCATACCGGGTTCTCTGCGCCAAAAAAGTACTGATGCGCTGTGCGGAAATTTCCCTTTTTTTGTTAATGTCGTTGAAGGTCCTGAAAATGGCATTAGCCTTTTCCTTACCGTAAGTACCAACAAAGTACTGCCTTACATAATCCATCTCCTGTTGGCTAACATGGCCATCCGCCTTAATGACTATGGAACAAAGGGAAAGAAGATTAAGTTCAAAATCTGCAGGCGAAACATTTGGTCTGGTAAAATCCCTGAAAACAGTCTGTGTCTGGCCAGACCCAGAACCAAAAAGACTATCAAGGGCACTCCCTGCAAAAAAACCTAAGATGGCTCCCGCAAAACCCCTTATAAAAAAGCCAATTAAGGCCCCTATCCATTTAATCATTTGAATATCTTGATATTTGCCAAAGATAAAATATTAAGAAGATAATGGAAGACTAACGAAAAGTTAAGGTCTCCCTTAAAATAGGCCAAATTAGTTATCTTTGTCCATCATTTAAAAAAATAAAACTATGTATCCTGCGGAATTAGTAAAACCTATGAGAGACGACTTGGCTTCTGCCGGGTTTGAAGAATTATATACCGCTGAAGCAGTGGAAAATGCCATTAAACAGCAAGGAACCACCTTGGTTGTGGTCAACTCAGTATGTGGGTGTGCTGCCGCCAATGCCAGGCCTGCGGCAAAAATGAGCCTTCAGAGCGAAAAAACACCAGACCATACGGTAACGGTGTTTGCCGGTGTGGATACGGAAGCAGTGAACGCGGCAAGAAACCTAATGGTGCCCTTTCCTCCATCTTCCCCATCCATGGCTTTGTTCAAAGATGGTGAACTGGTCCATATGATAGAACGCCATCATATTGAGGGCAGGCCTGCCGAAATGATTGCAGAAAACCTGGTTCAAGCTTATAACGAATTCTGTTAGAGCAATTAACTCTAACAACCATTTAATTTAATTATGAATCACCGCTCTTAATAGAGCGGTTTTTTATTTTTGTATAATGCAGAAGACCCTATCCTATATAGTTACCCCATTTTTCTTTATTGCCTTTGGGTTGACTTTGGTTGTTTTTCATCCTATCCTATGGATGAGCCTAAAGCTTTTTGGATATCCCGGTATTAAAAAAACAGTGAGCTTGCTCAATTGGTCGCTTATGCGCTCCACGAACATTCTTGGAACTACATATAGGTTTACAAACCCACATACTATTCCCACTGATAGACCTCTAATTGTAGTCACCAATCATCAGAGCATGTACGATATTCCACCCATAATTTGGTACATGAGGAAGCACCACCCAAAGTTTGTGAGCAAGAAGGAGTTGGGAAAAGGAATTCCAAGTGTATCCTATAATTTAAGGCATGGAGGATCCGTATTAATCGATAGAAAAGATGCGAAAGGCTCACTTATGGAAATAGGAAAGCTTGGAGCCTACATAGAAAAATACAATAGAACTGCGGTTATTTTCCCCGAAGGTACCAGAAGTAGGGATGGCCATCCTAGGCCATTTAAGCCTATGGGGCTAAAAATGCTGATGAAGAAAGCTCCATCTGCCTTGATTGTTCCGATAAGTATTAATAATTCCTGGAAATTGGTCCGTTATGGTAAATTTCCAATGGGACTTGGAGCGAAAGTTTCCTTTGATGTGCATGAACCTATTGAAAACGACGGCAACTTTGATGAATTACTTGCCAAAACAGAGGCTGCCGTTGTATCCGGAATAAATTCCTTTAAATGAGCAATACCGAAATCGTTGAAGAGACCATCACCTTTGTAAAGGAAACACTTCAGAATGCCGAAGGCGGGCATGATTGGTTCCATATAAAGAGGGTATTTCAAAACACCATGCTTATTGCTAAGGATGAAGAAGTGGATATTCTTGTGGTAAGTCTTGCAGCCTTATTGCACGATATAGCCGATGCCAAATTTTATGACGGCGATGAAACCGTAGGACCGCAAATGGCGACCGATTTTCTCCATTCCCTTAAGGTCAAGAAAAAAGTAGTGCGGCATGTTGTAAAAATTATTGAACATATATCCTTTAAAAACAGTCTAGGAAAATCCAAAAAGAGACCTTTTAAATCCAAAGAATTGGAAGTTGTTCAGGATGCCGACCGTTTGGATGCCATAGGGGCTATTGGTATTGCACGGGCATTCAATTACGGGGGCTTCAAAAACCGGGAAATTTACAATCCAGATATTGCGCCTAATCTTAAACTGAGCAAAGAAGCCTATAAAAAATCGACAGCCCCAACTATCAATCATTTTTATGAAAAGCTATTGTTGCTTAAGGATAAAATGAATACTGTTACAGGGAAAAAACTTGCCGAATCAAGACACCAATTTATGTTGGATTATTTGGAACAGTTTTATTCCGAATGGAATCCATTAACCGCTAGACCAAAGCAATAAAAAAGGGGAATCTATTTAGACTCCCCTTTCAACGAAAACTTGTAATCTCGATTTTTTGACTATCCCCTGGTCAACCAACCTCTTCTATTGGCGGTCGCAATGGCATAAGGAGTTATCCAGAATAATCCGAAGGTATACATTACGCTATAGGAATAAGCCCAGAAAGATTCTATAAAGTTATATCTCTTCGCATAGAAAATAACCGGAAAAGTAGATAGAACCAGAATACTCATAAAAGTTGAGCTAACGAACAATAAAGGATGTGTAAGAACAAAATATAGCATAAACAGAAGGAATGGGTAACTCATAACAATCTTTGTTGCCTGACTAAAGAACAATAGTCGAGTACCGGCCTTGTTCCCCTTCCTAAAATTTGTGAACACATACTTGGACATTTCAATATTCTCCCTAACATTACTTCTACCCCATCTAATGAACATTTTATAAAGACCTTTGTATTTTTCGGGTACGTTAGTATAAGCATATGCGTTTCTTTGGAACAGTACATGATAGCCTTGTTTCAAAATCATATTGGTCATGGCACGGTCCTCTCCAATGTCAGAAGGTTGTCCCATGAAAGTCTGATTGATCCAATCATTTAAACAGGCAAACACAGCGGTTCTTCTATATGCGGCCAAGGCCCCGGGAGTACAAAGAACGGAGTTTAGGCTACTTTCGGCAGATCTCACAAATTCAAAACTCAAGACAAAACTCACGTCCAACATTTTTGGAATCAGGGCCTTTTTATTGTTCAATACCCTGATATTACCGGCAACTGCACCACAATTCTCATTGGTAACGAACGGACTTACCAAATTTCTTAAGGTATCCTTTTTAACGATGGAATCACTATCTACCGTTACAAAAACATCACCTGTACCTTCATTGAATCCACGGTACAAGGCATGTCTTTTTCCCATATTTTTGGGTTGTTGACATATGGATACCCTATCACCCAATACCTTCTTGGCCTCTTGCATCCAATGCCATGTATCGTCCTTGCTACCATCATCAATGGAAAGTAATTGTAGTTTTTCTAAGGGATAATCACTGTCAGCCAAACTCATCAATGTGGCATATACCTGTTTCCCTTCGTTATATGCAGGAACGATAACGGTACATTTTGGCAGCTCCTCATCGGAAACGGAAGCTATTGCCTTATATCTAAAATATCGATATAGTGTATAGGCAAAAAAGCCCGCCTTAAAAATAAATAACCCAGTGGCAATAATCATAAAGATCAATCCAAAGGTAGTACTTATCCTATCCTGATTGAATTGATCATAATCCGTTTGCAAAACATACATAACATATATGGAAGCAATCATAAGCACGAACGTGCTACCCATCACAAAAACCCCCCAGGCATTTGCATTTTGAATAAAGGACTTTAATCTCGATTTTAGTAAAAACCCGTTTCTGAAAGTTGGGGTTGAATCGGATTTTTCGACATTAATAGATTTAGGTGTAATTGTATTTTCAGATTTCATTTGTGTTTTCGATTTGTTCTAAGGTCTATACGGTTGCGCATCGCACTCTGGATCACCTATTATGATTTATTTATGTAAAAAATCCACCTTTAACATTTAGATAAGAATTTGTAGTGGCTGTGGGTCAAAAAATTCAGAAAAACAAGAATGGATGATACTATAAGTATTTTGTGGATATGAAAAAATACAACCTATCATTTTACAGGTTTAATAAAAACCACAGGACAGAAATAAAAAGTCAATTTTTTGTACCTTACTAGCTCAGACAAATTTAATTAACCATGCAAAGAAGAAAATTTATTAAAAATACCGCCGCTGCTTCCGCGGCATTTTCCATTGTGCCCAGTTTTGTTATGGGCAAATCACATGTTCCTCCCAGTGATACACTATATATAGGCGCTTTTGGTGTTGGAGGAAGAGGTTCTAGCGTTATCCAAGGCCTAAATGAAACCCAAAAAGTAAAATTTGTTTCCTTTTGTGATGTGGATGACAGAAGGGCAGCAGAAACCTATGCCAATTTTCCAGATGTAAAGAGATATAAAGATTTTAGGAAGGTCTATGACAAGCAATTAGACGATATGGACGCCATTATGGTAGCTACTCCAGACCATATGCATGCTTCCATAGCCTTGCCTTTTATGCGGGCAAAAAAACATGCCTATGTTGAAAAGCCATTGACACATAATATCAATGAAGCCCGCTTGATGACCAAAGTGGCCAAAGAAAATGGCATCGTTACCCAAATGGGGAACCAAGGAGCTTCAAGCGATGGTAGTAGGGAAGCAAAGGAATGGATTGATTCTGGTATTATAGGAAAAGTATACAAAGTAGATTGTTGGACCAATAGACCCGTTTGGCCACAAGGTGTTCCGGTGCCACAAGGCAAGGACCGAATCCCTAAAGGACTGGATTGGGACTTGTGGTTGGGCGTTGCAGAAATGAGAGATTATAACGATGCTTATCTGCCTTTTAAATGGAGAGGTTTTTGGGACTTTGGTACCGGTGCGCTTGGGGATATGGGATGCCATATCATGGAAACCCCTTTCAGTGTCTTGGGATTGGGCTATCCAACCGAGGCTGAGGCAAGCTGCACGACCAACTGGGTCGGTGATTTTGTAGAGGCGGATTATAGTGAATCCTGTCCCGCGTCTTCCATTGTCCGATTAAAGTTCAATACTCCTGAACACGGAGATATTGCCCTAAACTGGTATGATGGCGGTCTATTACCCGATTTGCCCGATGAGTTAAAAGATGGTGAAACTATTGGTGACAGTGGTGGTGGAAGCATTTTCTACGGAACACGGGGTATTTTGGTCTGTGATACGTATTCCAGAAATGCCAGATTGTTGCCTTCCACGACTATGGAGCTATTGACACCTCCAAAACCCTATTTAAAACGTATAGAAGGGGATACCGGTGGACACCAGCGCAACTTTGTGGAAGGATGTCTACAAGGTGCTGAAACCTCCTCCAATTTTGAACGCTCAGGACCATTGACCGAAGCTGTGCTTATGGGCAATTTGGCCTTAAAGGCGTTCCAGTACAAAAAACTGAAGGAAGGTAAACAATTGGGTGATTGGGATCCTTTTGAATATCCTGGTAGAAGAAAAATTCTTTGGGATGGGGAAAACATGCGTGTAACCAATTGGGAAAAAGCCAATGAATGGGTCAAGGGAAGCTACCGTAAGGGATGGGAGCTTAGTTAAACCCAAAAATAATAGTATAAGGAAAGGCTAGGGTTTATATCCTAGCTTTTACTTTTAAGACAGTCCAAATGCCTATATTTAAAAACGTAAACCAACTTAATACTTAATCTTACATGTTAGCCTGGCTTGGCCTTATCACCATTGTTGCCCTTTTGTTTCTTGTCATGAGCAAGAAAATGGCTGCGGTGGTTGCCCTGATTATAGTTCCCATCATAACGGCCCTTTTGGGTGGTTTTACTACGGAAATTACAACTTTCATAACCGATGGTTTAAAGTCCATCGCTCCCACGGGAGTCATGTTTATATTCGCAATTCTTTTCTTCGGTATTTTGACCGATGCGGGAACCTTTAAACCCCTAATAAAGGCTTTGCTTAAATTTGCCGGGAACAATCCTTCCCGCGTGGCCGTCGCGACCGCATTATTGGCCATGGCCGTGCATTTGGATGGCTCGGGAGCCGTAACGTTTTTGGTAACCATTCCGGCGCTTTTACCGTTGTACGATACGCTGCAAATGAAGAGAACCACGTTGGCCACTATTGCGGCATTAGCTGCAGGAACCATGAATATTCTTCCATGGGGTGGACCAACGATTAGGGCTGCAACAGCCTTGGAAGTCAATGTTACGGAGCTATTCAATCCTTTGCTAATTCCGGTTATCGGCGGACTATTAACGGTTTTGGTTATCGCCTATATTCTTGGTAAAAGGGAACGTGTGGATAAAGGTGCTAATATTGATGACATAGCACTGGAACAAGAAACAGACACTAAACTGGAACGTCCAAGGCTATACTACTTCAATATTGCCCTGGTTTTGGTTGCGGTGGGAGTTTTAATCAGTGGAATTGCCCCGCCACATATTATTTTTATGATAGCGTTCGCCATATCCTTAATTGTAAATTACCCAAACCCAAAAGATCAGGGGGAACGTATCAATGCACACGCAAAAGCAGCTCTTTTGATGGCCAGTATATTGTTCGCCGCAGGATGTTTCACAGGAATACTCAAGGGCTCCGGAATGATTAATGCTATGGCGGAAAGTGCCGTGACCTACATTCCCGATACCATAGGTAGTCACTTGGCCGTCATTACCGGTGTACTGTCCATGCCCGCCAGTCTGCTATTTGATCCGGATTCCTATTATTTTGGAATATTGCCCTTGTTGTCCACAACGGCATCACACTTTGGCGTGGAGGCTGTTGAGGTAGGAAGGGCTTCAATTATCGGGCAAATGACGACAGGTTTTCCGGTAAGTCCGCTTACAGGCTCCACGTATCTATTAATTGGACTCACGGGAATCGAATTGGGGGATCACCAGAAAAAAACCATACCATTGGCATTTTTGGTGACCATAGTTATTTTAATTTTATCCTTAATGATTGGAGCAATATCCTGGTAGCATGAAAAAAATTAGAATAGGAAGCGGAGCGGGTTATGCTGGAGATCGCCTTGAACCTGCCCTTGAATTAATGGAGCATGGCAATCTAAATTATATCTGTTTTGAAGGCCTTGCTGAAAGGACCATCGCCCTCGCACAAAAAGCGAAAAAGGCCGATCCAGAAAAGGGCTATAATGACCTTCTTCTTTATCGGATGGAAAAAGTCCTTCCATTGGTACATAAAAACAAAATCAAGGTTATTACCAATATGGGGGCGGCCAATCCAAAAAAAGCCATGGAAGAGGTTGCAAAATTGGCTACTAAACTAGGACTTAAAAATCTGAAAGTAGCTGCAGTTCTTGGGGATGACATATCGAACAAAATACAGGATTACATCCGCGAAACAGTTATTGAAACCGGTCAGCCATTATCTGGAATTAATAAGGACCTATTCTCTGCAAATGCCTATTTGGGCTCCGATGGTATTGTTGAAGCTTTAAGCAACGATGCGGACATTATCATTACGGGCAGGGTTGCTGACCCTTCCCTTTTCTTGGCACCCTTGCTGTACGAGTTTGGGTGGAAAAACACAGATTGGGAAAAAATGGGCATAGGAACCATGATCGGCCACCTATTGGAATGTGCCGGACAGGTAACCGGAGGCTATTTTGCAGATCCCGGTGTTAAGGAAGTTCAAGATCTTTGGAATTTGGGATTTCCCCTAGTTGAAGTGAATGAAGCCGGAGAAGGCTTTATCACCAAATTGGAGAATACGGGGGGTATGGTCACCACCGCTACATGTACGGAGCAATTACTGTATGAAATCCATGATCCGGAAAATTATTTAACCCCAGATTGTACCGCTGATTTTTCAAAAGTGACATTCAAAGAATTACAAAAGGACACCATTGCATTTTCTGGAGCCTCAGGAAAATCGGCCACGGCAACGTATAAAGTAAGCGTTGGCTATTTGAACGGTTTTATAGGGGAGGGTCAAATAAGTTACGGTGGTCCCAATTGTGTTGCAAGGGCGCTATTGGCCAAGGAAATCGTAGAAAAAAGGCTAGAAAACCTGCCTTTCCCAATTTCGGAATTACGATGTGATCTTATCGGTATCAATTCCTTATTTGATAAAGGGGAAATGCCCAAGGAAATCAATGAAGTCCGATTAAGGGTAGCGGGAAAAACAAACACCAAAGAACAGGCCCAGGTCATTGCCAATGAAGTGGAAACCTTATATACCAATGGCCCATATGGTGGTGGCGGTGCAACCAAAAAAGTAGATGAAATTATTTCCATCGCCTCCATATTGGTTCCCAAAGACGATTTTGAAATTAACATACTCTATAAAACTACATAGCCATGAAACTATGGGAAATTGCTCATGTGAGAACCGGGGACAAAGGAAATATCAGTAATATTTCCGTAACCGTCTATGACCCTGAACATTTTAATATGGTT
>JAUIGC010000253.1 GCA_030429835.1 Bacteroidia bacterium | reverse complement strand
TTATCCAGAAAACCCCGTAATTTCCATAAACTGTTCCCATAATACCAACCATGATCACCTCCTATTTTCCAGATATTTTCCATCACTTTTTTTGGGTCTTCTATTTTAATGGTCTGTTCGTCCTTCAGCACCCCGTATTTGGGTACCTGTATATATTTTTCCAAACTTTTGTTGAAACGCCCACTGACCATACTGTCCTTCCAACTGCTTACAACCAAGTTTTGCTCTATTTTTTTAAAGGCCATTTCAATGGCTTCCTTATAAGAATGTGTATTGATTTTGAGTAGTTTGGCAAGTTTATCGTCTCTGGCTATAACTTCAATTTTCATACTGTCCACAAGGTTTAAAGCTAATTTATAAGATGTAGAGGTGACAAAATAGAGCCAATAGGATGATAATTTTGGAGTCATTACAGGTACAGTGAATATCCAGTTTTTAAAACCTCTAACCTCTGCATATTGATGCAGCATCTCTTTGTAGGTGAGCACGTCCGGGCCAGATATATCAAAAGAGTCATCAAAGGTCTTTTCATTTCCCAGAACACCGATTAGAAAGGAAATGACGTCCCTGATCGCAATGGGATGTGTCTTTGTCAAAACCCATTTTGGGGTAATCATTATGGGTAGTTTTTCACAAAGGTCCCTAATGATCTCAAACGAAGAGCTACCGGATCCCACGATTATTCCAGCCCTAAGTACGGTCAGTGAAAATTTTCCTTTTGATAGTATATCCTCAACATTTTTACGGGAACTCAGATGTTTTGATAATTTTTCATCATTAACAATGCCACTTAGGTAAATGACTTGTTTGATATTTGTGGACGCTAGGTAGGAGTTAAAATTCTTGGCCGTAGTAGCTTCCTTTTCGTCAAAATCCTTTGTGGACGAACTCATGGAATGTATTAGAAAATAGGCAACATCCAAATCTTTGGTAAGTAGATTTGGTTTTACATTTTCAAGAAAATCGATTTCAACAATCTCGATTTGGTTCCTTATTTCTTCATCTACTGAAAACCTATCCGAATCCCTCACCGCACACACCACATCATGGCCATTCGCCAGCAATTGGGGTAATAATCGCATACCTATGTATCCATTGGCACCCGTGAGTAGGATTTTCATGATTTCAGAGTATTTAAATTAATTCTTAGGAATATAACTGGGGACATATTCATAAATCTTCCAGAGATGTTGGTGTATTATCGGCTTTATGTGCCAGTAATTTTTTAAAAAATTTCTGAACGGCCTTGGTGTCAGATGCCACCTTAACAAAATAGTGATCCCTATATACTGAGTAAACAGAGGATTCGCCCTTATACAATGTAAGTTTATAATAGGGGACAATAAGAGCGAAGGTTTCCAATAATGACCTAAACCTTAAGATTACACCTTTGGGCCTCATTTCAATATTGCAGGTATCCCTATTATTATCCAAAATGAGCAAATTTCTAATCTCGATACTTGCATCCGTAATGATTAGTTTTGGCGAACCGATACCTCCCATGGCCCAACGTTCTTTGAGTGTAAAAGGTTTGCCCACCTCATCATCTATTTTTTTCGTAATCGATTTGTTGTTATAGGATACGTTCAATATCATAAGCTCCTTTTAGGCGTTTACTAAAGTTACAGAAAAGAAGGGGTAATGACTATAGATTCGCCTTAAAAGGGCAAAAAATGCTTAGTTTTGCAGCCTTAAATCCTAGCAGATGAATATTCAAGTAGTTTTAGAGGCGAAGGTCAAGGAGGCAATCTCGTCCCACTATGGTGTGGCATTGGAATCGGTGGAATTTCAGCCCACCCGAAAGGATTTTGAAGGGGATATTACCGTGGTGGTATTTCCTATGCTGAAACAAGTAAAAGGCAATCCTGTGCAAATAGGGGAGAAGATTGGTGTTTATTTGGAGAAGGAAGTGGATGAGGTTGCCGGTTTTAATGTGGTCAAGGGATTTTTGAATATTGTTATTTCAGATAACTACTACCTAAACTTTTTTAATGAAGTAAAGGAGGATGCCCATTTTGGACTTGTTCCAGCTTCAAACGAGGCCATTATGGTTGAATATTCTTCGCCCAATACCAATAAACCGTTGCATTTAGGTCATATTCGAAACAACCTCTTGGGATATTCCGTGGCCGAAATATTAAAGGCCTCCGGTAAGAAAGTGTATAAGACCCAAATTATCAATGACCGAGGTATCCATATCTGCAAGAGCATGTTGGCATGGCAGCGTTTTGGTAATGGTGAAACTCCGGAAAGTTCGGGGTTAAAGGGCGATAAGTTGGTGGGAAACTATTATGTTGCTTTTGACCAGGCTTACAAAGAAGAAATTGCCCAGCTCGTTGAAAAGGGAGTGGATAAAAAAACGGCGGAAAAGGAAGCCCCTATTCTGTTGGAAGCTCAAAAAATGCTTCAAAAATGGGAAGCCGGTGATGAGGAGGTCGTAGCCCTTTGGAAGAAAATGAACGGTTGGGTCTATGAAGGTTTTGAAACCACCTATAAAAACTTAGGAGTAGATTTTGATACCTATTATTACGAAAGTGATACCTATTTATTGGGTAAGGATGTGGTAGCGGAAGGACTGGATAAAGGTGTTTTCTTTAAAAAGGAAGACGGTAGTGTTTGGATAGACCTAACGGATGAAGGGCTTGACGAAAAAATCGTGTTGCGGTCAGACGGTACTGCAGTGTATATGACCCAAGATATAGGAACGGCAATACAACGCGTAAAGGATTTTCCGGATATTAACGGAATGGTCTATACCGTGGGTAACGAACAGGACTACCATTTTAAGGTGCTATTTCTTATCCTGAAAAAGCTCGGGTTTTCTTGGGCCGAAAAGTTATATCACTTAAGCTACGGAATGGTGGACTTGCCTAGCGGAAAGATGAAGAGTAGGGAAGGAACCGTTGTGGATGCCGATGATTTGATGGCCGATATGACCCAAACTGCGGAGGATATTTCCAAGGAATTGGGAAAATTGGAAGGTTATTCTGAGGCCGAACGAAATGAGCTCTACAAAATGATAGGACTTGGGGCCCTGAAGTATTACATACTAAAGGTAGACCCAAAGAAGCGGATTTTATTTGACCCCGAGGAGTCGGTGGATTTTCAAGGGAATACAGGTCCCTTTATTCAATATACCTATGCCAGGATCCAGTCTATTTTAAGAAAGGCAGAAGAGACCCATGTAAATATTGAGGCAACCACACAAATTTCAGAGCTCCACATAAAGGAAAAGGAACTTCTGAAGCAAATACAGTTGTTTCCCGAGACCATTCAATTGGCGGCTGAAAATTACAGTCCGGCCTTGATTGCCAATTATACCTATGAATTGGTGAAGGAATTCAATTCTTTCTATCAGCAGGTATCTATACTTGGAGAGGCTGATGGGCAAAAGAAAGTATTTAGGGTGCAGCTCTCCAAAAAAGTGGGCGATACCATTAAAACGGCGTTCAAATTGCTGGGTATAGAAGTTCCGGAAAGGATGTAGGATTTTGAAATACTAAGATGGAAATCCTGATTAAGATTACGACCTTTTTTTTGTTGATTTCCTTTTTCGTATATCTACTATATGTCATCTATTATACCCTAGACCTTTTCTTTTTAAATCCGTTTGAAAGAATCCCAACACTTTCAGATAGTGAAAAAAGACTCATTGCATTGAACCTACCTTTTTACCTCACTTTGAACACGCGTTTAAAGAAAAGGTTCGAAAGAAGGGTGACGCGCTTTAGGCAAAGAAAGAAAATCATATTTCATAATGAGGTAAACGACCAGGAGGAGATAAAACTTTTGCTTTCCGCCACTGCTGCCATGCTTACCTTGGGTATGGCCGATTTTTTGATACTGTCCATAAAAAGAATTCTTATTTATCCAACAGCGTACTATTCCC
>JAUIGC010000032.1 GCA_030429835.1 Bacteroidia bacterium | reverse complement strand
GTTGAAACCGAAGTCGCAAAAAGCAATTGATACCCCACAAATAATAACAATAAGCCCAAGGCGATGTAACCATAATGTTTGGGGCGTAATCCTTTTTTCTTTTCTAATTGTATATCCATGCTATTCTTTAATCTAATTCTAGTTAATGTTAAATACGGGAAGTCCCTGATAAAAATTAATGGTGCTCTTATTGATCTCGGATCTTAGCCTTACCTGTAAATTCTCATTTTGTGCACTGGCAAACAAATTTTTTGCCGTGAACAATTCCAATGCGTTAATCAAACCCTTTTCATAGCGTTTTTGGGCAATGGTAAATGCCAGGTTTTGTGCTTTTACCTTTTGATTACTTTGTTCCAATTCCACCAAAAGGGAATTATGATCCTGAACCAATTGTTGTATCGTCTGGAAAAGTACTTGTTCCTGAGTTTTTAAATTATTTTCTGCCCTTAATTTTTCAATCTTGGATTGTTTAATTCTTGATCTTGCAGACCAACCATTGCTTATCGGTACGTTTAGGGTTACCCCTACATATTGATTGGTATTGTCCCTAAACTGATCTCGAAATGGCAACGTACTTCCCAAGCTATCCGTTCTAGTTTCAAAATAACCCGTACCTACACCGGCAAAAAGTGTCAGTGAAGGGTACAACCGCCCACGTGATAAGGCAACCTGTTTTTTGGCCGCTCTCGCCCTTAATTCTTGGGCTTTAATCAAAGGCAAAAAATCCCGGGCAAAAGTATAAATAGAGTCCGATTGTATTTCTTTCCCACCAAACTCATTACCAATATTGGTTAACTGTTCTTGAATACTTATTTGCGATGTTCCTTCCAAGTTCATCTCCTGAATTAGGGCAAGCTCGGCGGCTGCTAACTGATTCTTACTTTGGGTTAGGTTCAATTCATCCGTAAGTAATAAGGACTCGGCTTCATACAGGTCGGCGCCTGCTTTTAATCCCAGTTCAATTTGTTTATTCACCAATTCGTAATTGGTTTTTGAAACGGCCAGCTGCTCTTCCGATATAGTGACCAAACCTTGAAAAAATTGGATATCATAAAAAGCCTGCATCACTCTAAATGCCAAAAGAAATTTCTGTTGTAGTAGCTCTTCCTTGGTGGCTTTATATAAAAACTTTGAGGCTTTAATAGAATTTATTTTTTGGAATCCTTGAAATAAATCGATCGAAGATTCCAGGGAATAATTATTCCTAAAGAAATCCTGCGTCACGAATGTTCCCGTATTAGGGTCTTCTGCCCTACCCGAATTGATGAAATAATCTGATCCCGCGTTTATGGAGGGAAGCAAGTTTCTTATGGATTGTGCGTAAGTTTCCTTATTGGACTGATTGGTGTACTTAAAATCATTTAGCTGTAAGTTATTTTCAAGTGCGTAGGCAATACATTCATCCAAGGTCCATTTTTCTTGGGCCCATACATTCACCCCTATTAAAAGAAGTGTAAAGAGTGCTATTTTAAGTTTATGCGTCATATTTTTTTAATGCTATGCCATTCTTAATACTATTTATATGCCATAATCTTAAAAAACTGTATTTCAATGTTTTATAATAAATTCAGAAACAAACATTTGAATGTACTGTAAAATACTTGTACAGATATTGTAAAATATTTTGACACTGATAACCAAGTATACCTGTCAATTTGTAGATTTATCTCAATCAACTGGTAATGCTATAGTTTTATGGTGGATGCAAAAATATTAGTCATTGACGACAACAAAAGTGTTCTAAGCGCACTGGAAATCTTACTTCAGTTCGAATACAAGAGTGTGCTGACCATTTCCAATCCCAATCAAATATCTTCATTTCCCAATTTTGATTCCCTGGATATAATATTGTTGGACATGAACTTTTCCGCCGGTGTAAATACCGGGAACGAAGGATTATATTGGCTACGGGAAATCAAGAAGAAGGCACCTCATATATCTGTTATCATGATGACCGCCTATGGCGCCATAAATCTTGCGGTAGAGGCATTAAAGGAAGGTGCATCCGACTTTATATTAAAACCTTGGAACAATGAACGGTTACTAACTACCGTAAAATCTGCCTATGAGCTTAGAAAAACACAAAAAGAAGTAGTACAGCTTAAAGAGAAGGAAACAAACCTTAAGCAGGTAATCAACCAAAACTCAAATTACATCATAGGAAACTCCAAGGCATTGAACCGCGTACTGTCCTTGGTCCAAAAAGTAGCCAAAACAGACGTAAACGTCTTGGTAACTGGTGAAAACGGAACCGGAAAAGAGCTCATTGCAAGGGAGTTGCATAAATTATCCGCAAGGCAAAATGAGGTTTTTATTTCTGTGGACATGGGTTCTATTTCAGAAAATCTCTTTGAAAGTGAACTTTTTGGTCATGTAAAAGGTTCGTTTACCGATGCAAAGGAAGATAGGGCCGGAAAATTTGAAGCGGCCAATGGAGGGACCTTATTCTTGGATGAAATAGGTAATCTTTCATTACAAATGCAAGCTAAATTATTATCCGCCATACAAAACCGGGTTATTGTAAGAGTCGGTTCCAACAAACCCATTCCCATTGATATCAGGCTTATTTGTGCGACCAACTGTAATTTGGATAAAATGGTTTCCGATGGCTTGTTTCGAGAAGATCTCCTATACCGAATCAATACTATTCGGGTAGAAGTACCACCGCTAAGGGAACGAGAGAACGATATACTGGTGTTAGCCGATTTCTATTTGAACAAATTCATCAGTAAGTATGGAAAACAGGGACTACGAATAAACCAACAGGCGCAAGAAAAATTGATGTCCTATGCTTGGCCCGGAAATGTACGGGAATTGCTTCATACCATGGAAAGGGCGGTCATCTTGAGTGAAGGTAATGTTTTAAAGCCTGATGATTTTTTATTGGAGCCCAAAAATTCCATTACCATGGAAAATGGTCCCAGCACTTTGGAGGAAATGGAACTGCTCATGATTACCAACGCCTTGAACAAGCATGATGGTAATTATAGTGCCGCAGCTGAACAATTGGGAATTTCCAGACAGACGCTATATAACAAGCTTAAAAAATCCTCCAAATAAAATGGTCAGCCGCAATATATACCTTCAGTTGGTTTTAAGGATTGTCTTTATAGTCCTTACCGTTGTAATCTCTACATATCTCTTTTTCAAGGAGAGTTACGTAGGTTGCGGTATTGGCATTTTGATTATAATAGCCCAAACTTCGGCCTTGATCAATTACGTAAACCAGACCAATCGAAAAATAGCCTATTTCTTTGATGCCATCAAAAATGAGGATTTTACACTGAGGTTTCCGGAAAAATTGAGCGTAAAATCCCTGGAAGAGCTTAATCATAGCTTAAACATGCTCAATAGCATGATACAGGATATCCATTTAAAGAAGCAGGCCCAAGAACAATATTATCAGGAAATACTGAGGCAAGCGGATATTGGTATTTTCACCATAAATCCGAAAGGACATATACTATATGCCAACCCTACCGTACAGGAATTATTGAATTATCGTCCTTTGAACCATATAAAACAGTTGAACCAGGTAGACCAAGAACTATACCAGCTCTTTCAAAAATTGGAGCCCTTTGAAAATAGAATCTATCAACTTGGCAATGAACGGGGAAAACGGGATTTAAGTATTAAATGCACCCCGTTGACCATTGAAGGGCAAGATTTATTGTTGGTAGTTGTTCATGACATCCATCGGGAGTTGGACGAAAAGGAAACGGATTCTTGGGTAAAACTGATTCGGGTTCTCACCCACGAAATCATGAACACCATTACTCCTATTACCTCTATTTCGGAATCCATCCTTAAGTATTTCAAAAAGGGAAGTTCCCATACCCATCCTACCGAATTTAGCAAAGACCAAATAAAAAATACGGCAAAAGGATTGGAAGTCATTAAGGACCAAGGTAACGATCTTATGAGTTTTGTTCAATCCTACCGTAAATTCCTAAGTGTTCCAGAACCTGAGAAAGAACTTGTTTCCGCCAAAAAACTTTTGGAAAGGGTAAAGCTTTTGTTAGAGGAACAGAACGAAGAAAACCCGGTGAACATAGAAATTGGCGTCAACCCCAAAGAACTGGAACTTTATATTGATTCCCAACAAATATCGCAGGTGCTGCTAAATTTGGGTAAGAATGCCAAACAATCGTTGGAAGGTCAAGAAAATGGAATGATCAAATTCATTTGTGGTATCAACGAAATGAACAAGAAGTATATACAGGTCTGGGATAATGGAGCAGGAATCCCCCCTGAATTGTTAAATGAAATTTTTGTTCCCTTCTTTACAACAAAAAATTCCGGAACGGGTATTGGGCTAAGTCTTTCCAAACAAATTATGCGATTGCACGGGGGAAGCATACAGGTGCTTTCCGGTGAGGAAACGGTATTTACGCTAGTTTTTGATTAGGCAAGTCAATGTAGTTCCTTCCAAGGGTCCCAGAAATGCTTTTCCAAATCCTGAATCTGGTTATCCACAACCTTAACACCCTCACTTTCCAGCAATTGCTGCATAAGGTTAGTGCCTTCAAAATGATGCTTGCCTGTTAACAATCCTGCTTTGTTGACCACGCGATGGGCAGGAACATCCTCCATTTTTCCGGCTCCGTTCATGGCCCACCCTACCATACGTGCACTACGGGCCGCTCCCAAATATTTGGCAATAGCCCCATAGGATGTTACCCTACCGTAAGGTATTTGCTTGGCGACTTCATAAACCTTTTCAAAAAAATTCCTGTTATCCTCCATACTAGCGATTCATGACTCGAACAACGGTTATAATAAGAAGAATTACCATGAGAAAGGAAAGAATATAATTCGCGTTCCTTTCAAATTTATTCGTTTTATGCTCCAATTTATCAAAGTAAAAAACGTAAAGGTAAAGTACCGAAAAAGTGCCCAAACCAGCAGCAAGTACAAAAATGGCAATGTCCAAAAACATAAACTTGATCCATCCAGAAGCATTCCACATAATATTCAAACCGCTGTAGTAAGGGATGGTCAAAAAATTCAGTGTAGCTAGGAACATTCCCTTAAAATAACTATTCCTTTTACTGATTTTTAGCGCTTTTATTTTTTTCTTTTTATTTCGTTTAGCGGCAATAAAAAAATAAATGGCCAACCCTGCGAAAACAACTATGGCCAGCTCAAGTAAAGTTGAAACAACCTCTTGGTTTCTATCCAGAAACTTTGAGATAAAAACAGCTATGGTTGCCTGGAGCATGATGACGGTGGACACACCCAAACTAAAGATAATTCCATTGAGCTTATTTTTCTCCACACTGGTCTTTGCCGCATTCAAGTTCAGTAATCCAGGAGGTACAGTGGCCATAAACGCCGCTGAAAATGTAGCGAAGAAAAGAATGAGCAAATGTTGCATGAGCTAGTGTATCCTAAACTGAATATAGGTTATAGGTTTCCCTTTCTCAAGATACTGATTTTCATAGAATGTTTGTATTTCCAAAACATCCTTAGGACTACCTTCATTTTTGTAAACATCATGATTGGCGTAGACGACTTCTAATCCCAAGCCATGTAACAGCCCAAGTGTATAACCGTGCATAAACTCACTGTCCGTCTTCAAGTGCATTAGTCCATTCGGTACCAGAATTTGCCTATATTTTTCCAAAAAAGCGGTATTGGTCATTCGGTGCTTGGTGCGTTTATATTTTATTTGGGGGTCTGGAAAGGTAATCCAGATTTCAGAAACCTCGTTTTTACCGAACAATAGGTCCACCAATTCTATTTGGGTTCTTAAAAAGGCTACATTGGGCAATTCCTCTTCCAAAGCCGTTTTGGCTCCCCGCCAAAATCTTGCGCCCTTAATGTCGATTCCAATAAAATTTTTATCAGGATTTTTTTTTGCCAACCCAACGGTATATTCTCCCTTCCCACAACCAAGTTCCAAAACAATAGGATTTTCGTTCTTAAAATGAGATTTCCAGTTTCCCTTTAAATAAAAACCATCTTTAACCTCTTGTCTGGTAGGTTGAATTACATTGGAAAAGGTCTCATTTTCCTTAAATCTTTTTAGCTTGTTCTTGCTGCCCACAATATTTTCTATAAGTACGCAAAGCTAAGAAAATTGATACGGTCTTTATTTTTTGTCCTTCCTATTTTCCGTTTTGCTTTTCTCCAGGGTAAAGGAAAACTCGGAACCTACATCCTCTGAACTCTCCACATAGATTTTTTCCCCGTGTGCCTCTATGACATGTTTTACAATGGCCAATCCTAGACCACTACCTCCTTCACGTCTACTACCGCTTTGGTCTACTCTGTAGAAACGTTCGAACAATCTTGGAATATGGTTGGCAGGGATGCCCTCGCCATTATCCGTTACTCTCACAATGACCTTATTCTTCACCAGATTTTCAACACTCACCTCAGTAGTTCCGTTTTCATTACCGTATTTAATGGAGTTTACCAAAAGGTTAGTGAGCACTTGTTGTATCTTTTCCTTATCGGCATAGACCATAATAGGATTTGGATAGACCATATCGAAGGTGAGGACAATTTTTTTCTTATTGGCCTTCATTTCCAGCAGATCGAATACATTCTGAATAAGCTCAACGATGTTGAAATCCTCCTTTTCCAGTCTTAGGTCCCCCACTTCCAGTTTGGTGATCAAATCCAGGTCCCTAACAATATAAATTAGCCTTTCCACCGCCTTATTTGCCCTGGACAGATATTTTTTTCGGATATTTTTATCGTCAATGGCCCCGTCCAATAACGTTTCCAAATAACCTTGTGCCGTGAACAACGGGGTTTTTAGCTCATGGGAAACGTTTCCTAAAAAGTCCTTTCGGTACGCTTCCCTAATTTTTAGGGTATCGATTTCAATTTTCTTGTCCTTGGCAAATTTTTCAATTTCGGCGGTCAAGGTGCGCATATCCGTAGTTACTGGATTAGTGGCTAGAGGCGTGGACTCCAACAGCTCCACATCATCATAAATTTTCTTGATTCGACGGTAAATAAAACGTTCGATCCTAAATTGAAGGGCCAAGAATGAAAAGCCAAAAACAAGAACGGTCGCAATGACCAAAAGCAACCAATTTAATATATCGAAAAACCAAAGAAGGCCTCCAAAAACAAAAAAGGAAATAACACCTATATAAAATGCAGAACGTAAGGCAAACCTATAGGATTTTTTGGCTTGAATAGGCATTACAATACAAACTTATAGCCCACTCCCTTAACGGTCTTAAAATGATCTTCGCCTATTTTCTCCCTTAATTTTCGAATATGGACGTCGATGGTCCTTCCGCCCACAACGACTTCATTGCCCCATACCTTATCCAAAATGACCTCGCGTTTGAACACTTTATTGGGTTTTGAGGTCAAAAGGGCCAAGAGTTCAAATTCCTTTCTAGGCAAAATAATTTCCTCCCCCTGATTGATGATTTTATATTCTTCCCTATTGATAACAATGTCCCCAACCTTGGTAATATCTTCTTGGGGCCCCTCTTCCTTGGACAATCTCCTGAGCAGGGCGTTTACCTTACTCACCAAAACCTTGGGCTTTATGGGCTTGGTAATGTAATCGTCCGCTCCTGCATCAAATCCCGCCACTTGGGAATAATCCTCCCCTCTTGCGGTCAAAAAGGTAATGATCGTATTTTCCAGACCAGGGGTTTTTCTCATAATCTCACAGGCCTCAATACCATCCATTTCTGGCATCATAACATCTAGGATAATAAGATCTGGCTGCTTCTTTTTTGCTTTGGAAACGCCCTCCGCACCGTTCTTGGCCGTTATAATTTCATAGCCTTCAGAAGAAAGATTATAACTCAAAATTTCCAGAATATCCGGTTCATCATCCACCAAAAGTATGGTAATATCCTTTTTTTTCATCCGTGTGTCTTTGTTTGGTTTTATATGGTCCGTTGCAACTAACCCAGTATTCAACCATATATTTCTAGCATTGCTGATTGAAATTTTTGGACTAGTTAATTTATCAAAAGTACAGATAATACCCTTATGTCAAAATCGCTTAACATTGATTTAATGTAGTAACGTTTAGGTAACCTTTTTGCAATCCATATTTAACATGGCGGTAACCCGACTTTTACAACATCCGTGTTCCTTTGTGGCGCAAATAAATCTAATAAGATAATTTGGATGTTTGTTAAAATCGATTAAACTTAAATATTTGAAAAATGAAAAAAATTATTTGGTCAATTGCGGCAGCAGTTGTTTTAGTTGTGGCAGCTTCTTGCACTAAGGAAAAGATTGTTGAGATTGAAAAGGAGGTAATCGTTAGGGATACTGTGGTGGTTACAGAAAACGATACCACAGAAGTCGTAGTTGAGACTTCTATAGAAGTATCTGATGATATTACCACCGATGTTACCTGGACAGCGGACAAAATTGTTGTTTTGAACGGAAGAATTTTCGTAACTGATGGTGCTACTCTTACAATTGAGCCAGGTACCATTATCAAAGCAAATGCAGGTTCTGGAGCCAATGCATCTGTTTTGGTCGTAACAAGAGGAAGTAAAATAAACGCAGTTGGTACTGCTTCAGAACCAATTATCTTTACTTCTGCAGCTGACAATATTACCATTGGCGAAACGGCCGGAACCAACCTTAACCAGAATGATCGCGGTCTTTGGGGTGGTTTGATTTTATTGGGTAATGCACCCGCTTCTTTTGACGGTGATGCGGTTTCCGCTCAAATTGAAGGTCTTCCATCTGATACTGATGGGGATAAAGGTCTTTACGGTGGAACCGATCCTGCAGATGACTCAGGAATTGTACAATATGTTTCTATTCGTCATGGTGGAGCGTTAATTGGTGAAGGTAACGAAATAAACGGCCTTACTTTAGGTGCTGTTGGTTCAGGAACTACAATCGATAACGTGGAGATAGTAGGTAACGTTGATGATGGTATCGAGTTTTTTGGAGGTACCGTAAATGCAACCAACCTTTTCGTTTGGGCCCAAGGAGATGACGGTCTTGATATCGACCAAGCCTACTCAGGCACAATTGATAATGCTGTTGTTGTACAGGGAGAAATTTCTGACCACGCCCTAGAAATTGATGGTCCAGAAGGTTCTTTACAAGGTGCTTACACTTTAACAAATGCAACTCTTATTGGTCTTGCCAATAATGTAGAGAATGGGGAAATTGCGGATTTCCGATCCAATGCTCAAGGTACCAATAGCAATATTTTGGTTACAGGATTTACTGGCATAGGAACAGATTTGCAACTTTCTGATGTAGAATTGGACAATGCCGGTGTTGCTGCGAACTACACTTCTGGTTCTTTAGTGTTCACTAATTGGGAAATAGTTTTACCAGCTGGTGTTGCAACTTCTGCAGAAATCTTTAATGATACTACTGACAGTACAACTTTTGAAGCTGATGCCGCTACTTTCTCTTCTGCTGTTACAGAAGGTACAACAGGAGCCGATACTTCTGCTTTCTCTTGGACTTATTCCAATGCAAAAGCGAGCTTAGGCTTCTAATCAATAATATAAATTAAGTATATATACTTTTAAATTTTCTAGTTGCTCGTCTTACCGATTTCGTAAGGCGAGCAACTTAATTTCTATAAGAATACCTATTATAACGTAACTCATATGAAACTTAAATCATTTTTAGTTTTACTTGTCGCATTTTCCATACAAGCCATTTATTCACAAGATGGTATTATTTCGGGAACAGTGATGGATGGAGAATTTAATGATGTCCTACCTTTTGCAAATATCTCTATAAAAGGTACTACCAAAGGGACGACCTCAGATTTTGATGGGAAATACGTACTAGAGTTAGAGCCTGGTACTTACACCGTGGTGTTTTCATTTTTAGGATACGAAACAAAAGAGATATCCGAAGTGGTTATTACACAGGGTGCGGAAGAAATAATCGACGTGACCTTAAATCCCTTACCAAATGCTTTGGATGAAGTAGTGGTTACTACCACGGTTTCCAAAAACACGGAGGCTTCTGTTTTGAATTTGCAAAAAAATTCAGTGGCACTACTTGATGGACTTTCGATCCAAAGTATTAAAAAATCCGGTGCAGGCGATATTGCCAGTGCTATAAAGGCAGTACCGGGTGTATCTGTTCAAGGAGGAAAATTCGTTTATGTAAGGGGTTTAGGTGATAGATACACAAAATCCATTCTAAACGGTGTCGATGTACCTGGATTAGATCCAGATAGAAACACCCTTCAATTAGACATATTCCCAACCAACATCTTGGACAATATCATTGTAGTAAAATCCGCTACAGCCGATCAGCCCGCTGACTTTACCGGTGGTGTAGTGGACATTGTCACAAAAGATTTCCCTACAAGGGCCGAATATAGTGTTTCAGCAGGACTAGGATATAATTCTACTATGCACTTTAACAATGATTACCTAAGCTATGAAGGTAGCTATACCGATGCATTTGGCTTTGATGATGGACTAAGGGATTTACCCATACCTCAGAGTATTGAAACCCCTTTGCCTGTAGTAGATGGGGAACGATCAAGATCTTTAACCCAGTTATTTGAGCGTAACTTGAAGGCTCTCCCGGAACAAAGTGGTATGGATTTTAATCTTGGTTTGACCGCTGGCAACCAATATAATTTTAACGAAGACGGGACAAAAAAAATAGGTTATTTAGCTTCTTTGTCCTACAAGAATACCACAGAATTCTATCAAGATATAGTAAACGGCCAAGTATTCAGAAAACAGGACCAAGACCGTTCTGTGCTAGAATTAATAGATGATCGAACCCAATCAGGTGACTTAGGAGTAAATAATGTGCTAATTAGTGGACTTGCAGGGGTTTCCCTAAAAGGAAGGTCTTCCAAATACAAATTAAACATACTACACATTCAAAATGGAGAATCTAGTGCGGCATATATAAGACAGGACAACTTTAATGTAAACTCCAATACCATATTTAAAGATGTTTTGACCTATACTCAACGTTCTATTACCAACGCCTTGTTAAACGGGGAACACTCAAATGAAGATGGTTCTTGGAAAGTTTCATGGAAATTATCCCCAACCTATTCCCAAATATACGATAAGGATTTTAGGACTACGCCATTTAGATTCAATCCAGAAACAGGTAACTATTCCATTTCTCCCAGTGAGTCCGGTGACCCAAGTAGGATTTGGAGAAATTTAAAGGAATTGAATATTGCCGGAAAATTAGACTTTACCAGAAGGCATCAACTTTTTGGCAGGGAGGCCAAATTAAAGTTTGGTGGAGCATACACGCTTAAACAAAGAGAATTCGTGGTAGATCAATTTACACATCCTGTTCAATCCAGGCAAGGTAACTTTTCATTAGGTTTCAATGGTGATGCGGATGAAGTACTTGCTCCGGACAATATCTATAGCAATGTAACCAGAGAAGGAACATATGTAAGAAGAGACTCCAATATTTCAGATTCCTTTGATTCTGAAAGCACTGTAGCAGCGGGATATATGGGTGATGAATTTAAACTTTCGGACAGGTTGAATGCCATTCTTGGGTTAAGGTTTGAAAAATTTGATTTGTACTATACCGGTGAAAACCAAGATGGGGAGGTTTTTGACAACCTAAATATTTTGGATAAGGCGGACTTCTTTCCTTCTGCCAACTTCATCTATGATTTAAATGAAGAATCCAGTAAAAAAATAAGGGCCTCTTATTCTAGTACTACTGCTAGGCCTTCCTTCAAGGAAGCATCAAATGCACAGATTTTTGATCCGGTATCAAGTACCTTTTTTATTGGAAATATCAACATTCAGCCAACGTACATTAATAATTTTGATTTACGTTTTGAAGCTTATGGAGAAAGAACCAATTTCTTTGCGGTAAGCGCTTTTGCCAAAACCTTCAAAGACCCTATTGAACTTACTTTTATCCGAGAAGCAAGGGGTCAATTTATTCCTTTAAACCTAGGTGATGCCAAGGTGTTTGGTGGGGAGTTGGAGTTTAGGAGAAGTTTGGATTTCATCCCAGGTTGGCAGGATTTTTCTTTTAATACTAATATTTCAATTATTGAGTCGCAACAATCCTTCAGTGAGGATGAAGAAGAAGCAAGACGTGATAATTTAAGGGAAGGAGAAACCCTAAAAGACTATAGACCATTACAAGGACAATCACCTCTTCTTTTAAATGTGGGCTTTAATTATGACGGTGAGGACAATGGATGGCAAGGTGGACTTGTCTACAATGTTCAGGGCAAAACATTGGAAATTGTAGGAAACGGGGATATTCCAGATGTATACACAATGCCATTTCACAACCTTAAGTTTAACCTAAGTAAGGAATTTGGAAAGGAAAAAAATAGCAAAATATCCTTACGGTTTGAAAATGTCTTAAATGACAAGATTGAAAGTGTGTACCAATCCTTTGGTGCAACGGATAGGTTATTTTCATCCAGATATCCCGGTCAGGCTATCTCTTTAGGATATAGTTACCAATTCTAGGAATTAATAATAAAAATATTAAAAAGCCTGTTCCAAATGCAATTGTGAACAGGCTTTTTGCATTTCATCGAAAAATTCAAAGAAAGGGTTCTATCGTATTGACATTCAGCTTCTAAAATTCCTATATTTGTGGCATAGCATTTGTAACCAACTATATATGAAGCACCTTTACCTCGTTGTTTTATTACTTTTTTGTGCTGTTGGTTTTGGACAGAGTTCCCAAAATCAGGGGGATATAGAAGGTTTTAGCATGTATCCCAATCCGGTTACAAATGGTAAGGTCTACATTACTACGGCCCTCAACGGTCCAAAGGAAATATTTGTATATGATGTCTTCGGAACCCTTATCCTAAAGACCACTATTTTAGGTAAGGAACTATCCTTGAACGATATGGATGCCGGTGTTTACGTACTACGCGTCTTTGAAAAGGACAAAATGGCCACTAGAAAGCTTATTGTCAAATAAATATTTCTCCTTTTTATGAAAATTTACAATCGATTATCGGCATAAAAAACCGATGAATAGCACGCGCTATTTTATTGACATACAAAATATTACAGTTCACAACAATTTTATTTCTATCGGCCCGCTTTGAAGTAACTTTATGGTGTTGATCCCAAATCAATGCCCTATGAAAAAAATCTACTTTATCCTATTACTGGGATTTTCATTCATGGCATATGCCCAGGACACTATTGATTTCCGAAATCTTAAAAATGAGGAAATTACGGGGTTCAAATTATATCCCAACCCGGCAACGGCAGATATGGTTTATGTCACGACCGAAAAAAACGATACCAAGGAAATACGAATTTATGATGTATTCGGAGAATTGGTATTGACGGATAGAATTTCCAATAAAACCTTGGACATTTCTAGACTTTCGCCGGGAGTCTATGTAATTCAGGTAACGGAAAATAAAAAATCCATCAACAGAAAATTAGTTGTCAAGTAGTTTTTTGAGTTACTTGATGTATTCCATTTCCCTATACTTTCTATAGTGTTCCTTACCTTTGTGGGAATTTAAAATTCTATGGACATAGAAGGTATCTTTTCCATTACCACAGATAAAGAATTCTTATCCAAATCCCTGGATACCTTTCATTTTCAATACGAACATAACCCTGTTTACCAAAGATTCTGCAATTATCTAAAAGTTGACCCTGAAAAAGTATTGAGTATTGAAGAAATTCCCTTTCTTCCTATACAGTTCTTTAAGGAATATGAAGTCTTAAGCTCCAAGAAACCTATTCAAACGGTATTTACCAGTAGCGGTACTACAGGCGCACTGACAAGCAAACACTTAGTCACCGATTTAAATCTTTATGAACAAAGCTTCATGGAAGGTTTCAAAAGGTTTTATGGCGAAATCGAAGAGTATTGCATTCTAGCACTTTTACCATCATACCTCGAGCGCAAAGGCTCTTCACTCATTTATATGGTGGACCGGCTAATCGAAAAAAGCAATCATCCAAAAAGCGGCTTTTTCCTCCATGATTTTGAAAGGTTACGGAATGAATTGCAAAGTCTCGAGGCACAAAACCAAAAAGTATTGTTGATCGGAGTCTCTTTTGCCCTATTGGATTTTTCTGAAGAATTTCAACTCAATTTAGAAAATACTATAGTCATGGAAACGGGAGGCATGAAGGGACGAAGAAAAGAAATGATCCGGAAGGAATTACACGAACATTTGAAAAAGGGATTTGGGGTGGATTCTATTCATTCAGAGTATGGGATGACGGAATTGTTATCACAAGCTTACTCCAAAGGACATAGCCTTTTCGAATGCCCTCCTTGGATGAAAATAATGGTCAGGGATACTGAAGATCCCTTAACATTTCTTCCCCATGGCAAAGCAGGGGGCATTAACGTGATTGACCTCGCCAATATAAATTCCTGCTCCTTTATCGCTACACAGGACCTGGGAAAAATTTATAAGAATGGTAAATTTGAAGTATTGGGTCGTTTTGACCATTCGGATATCCGAGGATGTAATTTGATGGCACTTTAATACTAGTCTCGTTCCAAAACATAATACAGACCTGGACCATCACAGGCCATCCACGTATTGTAAATTTCGGTATTCGATAGGTATCTTAATGTTTCTGTGTCCTCTCCAGAACAATTTCCAGCTAAGTTTGCCCCGGTAATGTAAGTGAGTTCCAAATAATCTGCATCGTCATTATCAAACTCCACCATTTCAAATGTTCCCTTGGCCTCTGTTATAACACTATCCCGTACCCTAGTTTTAACAAAGGTCCCGTCAGGATTGAAGACATAAGATTCCTGCCATTCCATATCATCTCCCTCTGTTGAAGAATCTACCATACCGCCTGTCATTTGAACAAGAACCCATTTCTGACTCGAAAACTGCAAGTCGGTGTCCTTAAGGACTAAGTCATCGCTGGTGCACCCATATATGAGTAGGAATCCCAAAAATATCGACAAGAACCTTTTCACTATAATAGAAGTTTAACAGACTACAGATGAAGATACTACAAATATTGAATGGTTGCGTTAAGGAAATGTGAAGTCTTTTACCTCCTTCCTTTTAACCAAAACGCGATTTAAGACCTAACAAAGAAATAAGCTACTTCATCATCGGCAATATTGGGGTTATCCAAATATACCAAGGACAATTGCTCTCCTTTGATTTCAAATTGATAACTAGTATCGTCGGCAAAGTTTAGAATATTGTTTTGCCCCCCATAATAATATTCCCCGGATTCCTTAAAAAATTGATAGTCCCCATCATTAAAAACGGTGATCTTATCGTTTTCTGTATCAAAAAACAACCGGGTTTCAGAGAAATCGACCTCTGGGTCAAAACCACAAAAGCAGCTGATGTCCTGTAAGATCCACTCACCGTTGAGAGCAGTATCCTGAATTACTGGCCCATCGTCTTGATTACATGAAATAAAAAGAATGGAAATCATCACCCAAAAAAATCGCTTCATAACAGAACTTTTTTTGAAGATGAAGAAACCAAGGAAAGGTTGCCCCTATTCCGCTAGTTTAAGTACAAAATAATTCTTCTTGCCTCGCTGGAGCAAAACAAACTTTCCATTAATAAGGTCCTCCCTGCCAATGACATAGTCTTCCTTGACCTTTTCCTTGTTCACTGAAATAGAGTTCTGTTTTAATTCCCGCCGAGCTTCTCCATTGGAGCCCAAAAAACCGGTTTGCGCAGACAATGCCCCAATCATATCTAAACCATTATCTAAAGAGGACATAGGGATTTCCGCTTGGGGCACACCTTCAAAAACATCCAAAAAAGTTTTTTCGTTCAACCCTTTGAGATCTTGCGAAGTCGACTTTCCAAAAAGTATTTCACTGGCCTTTACCGCATTATCAAAATCTTCCTGTGAATGGACCATCACGGTAATTTCCTCCGCCAATTTCTTTTGGAGCAACCTAAGATGTGGGGCTTCCGAATGCTGGGCTACAAGATCCTCAATCTCTTCCTTTGTAAGGAAAGTGAAAATCTTGATATATTTCTCGGCATCGGTATCTGAAGTATTCAGCCAATATTGATAAAATTTATAGGGAGAAGTCCTATCGGCATCCAGCCAAACATTCCCGCTTTCCGTTTTTCCAAATTTGCTGCCATCCGCTTTGGTAATCAACGGACAGGTAAGTGCATAACCTTTTCCACCGCCTATTCTTCGAATCAACTCCGTACCGGTGGTAATATTGCCCCATTGATCACTGCCACCCATTTGTAAGGTACAGTTATAGGTTCTATATAGATGCAGGAAATCATACCCTTGCACCAGTTGATAGGTGAATTCCGTAAATGACATACCTTCCTTTGCTTCGGCAGAAAGTCTCTTTTTTACGGAATCCTTCGCCATCATATAGTTCACGGTAATGTGCTTGCCCACGTCTCGGATAAAATCCAGAAAGGAAAAGTCTTTCATCCAGTCATAATTGTTGACCAAAACCGCTGCGTTTTGCGCATCACTTTCAAAATCCAAAAATCTGGCCAGCTGTGCTTTTAAGGCCTCTTGGTTGTGGCGAAGAGTAGCTTCATCCAAAAGATTACGCTCCGCAGATTTTCCGGATGGATCCCCTATCATTCCGGTGGCACCACCCACCAATGCATACGGTTTATGTCCGGCCAACTGAAAATGTCTTAACATCATTACTCCCACTAAATGACCTATGTGCAAAGAATCTGCCGTTGGGTCTATGCCCACATAGGCAGATTGCATTCCTTCCATAAGGTATTCTTCCGTTCCAGGCATTGCATCGTGCAACATTCCCCTCCATTCCAACTCCTTTACAAAGTTTGAAGCCATTTGATTTATTTCTTTTTGATTCCCTGCAAATATAAAAGGAAAAATACCGCTGATCAACTTGAATTGGAGAGGAATTTATCCATGTGTATTCCCTAAATTTGAATTATGGTTTTAGTTACCGGAGGTACGGGCTTGGTGGGATCCCACTTGATATTAAGATTGGTTCTATCTAAAATCAAGGTCAGGGCCATTTATAGATCTCAGGAAAAACTTCAGCAGGTAAAAAAAGTATTCTCTTATTATCAGGATGATGTTCAGTCAATTTTTGACCAAATCGATTGGGTCAAAGCCGACATTCTCGACCTTCCTTCCTTGGAACATGCCTTTTTGGATGTAAAACAGGTATACCATGTCGCCGCCCTAATTTCATTTGACCCCAAAGATTTTAAAAAACTAAGGAAAGTGAACGTAGAGGGAACGGCCAATATTGTAAATCTATGTATTCACCATAACATTGAAAAACTCTGTTACGTAAGTACTATTGGCACTATTGGCAGAAGTATTCCGGGAAAAGAAGCCACGGAAGAAAATGACTGGAACGAATTGTATACCAATGTATACGCCCTCACAAAAAAATCTGCCGAAATGGAAGTATGGAGGGGTACCCAAGAAAATCTAGATGCCGTAATCGTAAATCCGGGGGTTATCATTGGACCAGGGTTTTGGGCAAATGGAAGTGGAGAACTATTTACTACGGTCAGTAAAGGATATTCCTTTTATCCACCGGGGGGTACAGGATTTGTAAGCGTAAATGACGTAGTTCAAATTATGATTAAGTTAATGGAATCCTCCATTAAGAACGAAAGATTTATTTTGGTAGCCGAAAATCTTTCCTTCAAGGAAGCCATACACCTTACTGCGAAACATTTAGGAAAAAAGATACCAAGGAAAAAACTTAAAAAGTGGCAACTGGAAATAGGCAGGTATTTCGATTTTTTCAAGACCCTAATTACCGGAAAACCCAGAACCATTACCAAGAACTCCGTGTACTCACTTTTACATCCTGAAACGTATAGCAGCACCAAAATTAGGACGACCCTAGGTTTTGACTTTGAACCTATAGAGCATTGTATTGCTTTTAGCGCCAAAAAATATATTAAGGAACATCATTCTTCAAATTAGTGGAAGTCCCCAAGCTGTCTATTGCGGGTTTATTCCGTTTGCTTTCTAGATACTTAAGGCTATCAGCAACTTTTTTTTCTTGCTCCAATTGTATTCTTTTTTGCTCCAATATTCTTTCTACTTCGGTATAAATGGCTTCATATTCTAGTGGTAGGGAGGCGTAATAACGGTCGCTCTCCACAAATTGAGCACTATCTATTTTATACTTTTCAAAAACATAATTGGTAGGCTCTACTGCATTATCCTTTAATATTCCAAGGTTAGCGCCTTTGGCCGCATTAATTAACGCCATGTCCTTTAATACGAGAATCATCTTATCCTTTGGAATAAGGTTCTCCGGTTCTTCTATTAATTTTTCACCACAAGAATAGGTAAAAAGCACTATGAGCATGACAATTTTAATTTTTCTCATCTATTGAATGTGAGTCTTTTTGCATTTCTTTTTTCTGATAATTTTCCGTTGTCATAGGCTAATTGTCCATTGACAAAAGTATGGGTCACTCGGGCCTTAAAAGTATTTCCATCAAAAGGAGACCACCCGCATTTGTATAGTATATTTTCTTTGGAAACCTTCCAAGGAGCGTTCAGGGACACCACCGCCAGATCAGCAAAATTTCCTTCCCTAATGAACCCCCTCTTTTCAATTTGGAATAACGTGGCAGGATTATGGCACATTTTTTCAACCAGCCGTTCCAATGAAATAACTCCATCCAAATGCTTTTCCAACATAGCAGGTAGTGCATGTTGAACCAAGGGCCCTCCACTTGGGGCACTGGTGTAGGGGTTATCCTTTTCTGCGAGTGCATGTGGGGCATGATCCGTGGCCACTACATCTATTCTATCATCCAACAAGGCTTTCCAAAGTGTTTCGCGATCCTGTGCCGTCTTCACGGCCGGATTCCATTTTATCAACGTTCCCTTGTCCAAATAATCCTTATCCGAAAACCATAAATGGTGAATGCATACCTCAGAAGTAATCTTCTTTTCCTCCAAGGGAATATCGTTCCTGAACAAAGCTGTTTCCTTTCCTGTGGATAAGTGAAACACATGTAACCTGGCCCCTGTTTTTTTTGCTAAGGCGATGGCCCTTGAGGAAGATATATAGCATGCTTCCTCACTCCTAATAAGAGGATGGTATTGTATGGGGATATCCTCTCCATACTTCTCCCGGTATTCTTCCAAGTTTTTACGAATAGTGGTTTCATCTTCACAATGTGCAGAAATTACCATTTCTGTACTATTGAATATATTTTCTATAACCGCTTCATCATCTACCAACATATTTCCTGTTGAGGAACCCAAGAATAATTTTATCCCTGAACAGGCATTTTTATCCAAGCGTTTTAATTGTTCCAAATTATCGTTGGTACCACCAAACAAAAAGGAATAATTGGCAAAGGAAGTTTCCTTGGCCATTGAGAATTTTTCCTCCAGTTTGGCAATCGTTGTAGTTTGCGGAACGGTATTGGGTTGTTCCATATAGGTAGTAATTCCACCGGCAACTGCCGCCCTGCTCTCTGTGGCTATATTTCCTTTATGCGTAAGACCAGGCTCCCTAAAATGTACTTGATCGTCAATTATTCCCGGTAAAATATATTTTCCTTCTAGGTCGATGACCGTTGCATCCTTGTCGGAAATATCATTGGAAATTCGCAAAATATAATCCCCTTCCAAAAGGAGATCCAATTCCTTTATTGTCCCTTCGTTTACAACCTTGCCATTTTTTAATAGCGTTTTGTTCATGGTTAAAATTTATTTTTTTGAAAAAGACTACGAAGTTTCATCACAAAGACCCCCCAGATCGCCTCACTGATAATAGAAGAACTCATCTTGGACTTTCCTTTTACCCTATCCTTAAATATAATAGAAACCTCCTCTATTTTAAAATTTTTGAGATATGCCCTAAACTTCATCTCAATCTGAAAGGCGTACCCAACAAAACGAACGGAATCCAGCTCGATGCCCTCAAGGACATGCCGCTTATAGCAGACAAAACCTGCCGTTGGATCATGGACTCTCATACCGGTTATCATTTTAACATAGACGGACGCCCCATAGGATAGCAAAACTCTGTACAAGGGCCAGTTGACCACGTTTACTCCCTTTTTATATCTGGAGCCGACCGACACATCCGCACCTTTCTCACAGGCTTTTAGCAGTCTTAATAGGTCGGTGGGATTGTGGGAAAAATCGGCGTCCATTTCAAAAATATAATCATATTTTCTGGCGATGGCCCATTTAAACCCGTGGATGTAGGCCGTGCCCAAACCCGATTTTTCTTCCCTGACCTCTAAAAAAAGACCCTCCCCATACTGTTGCTGTAATTCCCTTACACGGTTTGAAGTGCCATCTGGGGAGTTATCGTCTACAACAAGTACATGGAATGTTTTTGGCAACTGAAAAACAGCATTGATTATCGCATCAATATTTTCAATTTCGTTGAAAGTGGGAATGATTACAACACTGTTGGACATCTATTTGGCTATATATGCACAAAAGTAATATTTTAATAACGGTGAAAAAACGGCGTGGCACCTTTAATATCGATTTAAAAAAGGAAAACAACCAGAAGTTTGTAATTTTACACCTTTAACGACTGCGAATGTTCGAAAAAATCCCAAAGCAATTTTATTATTTTCTTGCTGCTTTTTTTGTTCTGAATTTAGTGCAATCCTTTTTCACCGAGTTAATATTCGATGAAGCCTACTATTGGTACTATAGTCAAAATATGGCTTGGGGGTATTTTGACCATCCTCCCATGGTGGCCCTGCTCATAAAAATAAGCAGCCTTTTTTTTAACGGTGAGCTTGGGGTTCGCTTTATGAGTTGCATAATTTCTATGATCAACCTTGTTGTCCTGTGGTTACTTATAGATAAACCCGAAAAGAATGGATACATACCGCATTTTTTTCTCTTGGTATTTTCAATGACCCTTTTAAATGCCTACGGATTCTTTACACTTCCAGACACTCCTTTGCTATTCTTTACCTCCTGCTTTCTATTGTCTTATAAACACTTTCTTAAGGCCGAAAAAATTACTACGGCAATTGTAATGGGAATTTGTATGGCTGCATTGATGTACAGTAAATACCATGCCGTACTTGTTATTTTGTTCGTGTTGCTTTCCAACTTAAAATTGGTTAAGAATAGGTATGCATGGTTGTCAGTCTTCGTGGGGTTAATCTGTTATGTACCCCATTTTTATTGGCTTTACGAGAACGATTTTGTGAGTATTAAATACCATTTATATGAACGCCCCAATGATGCCTATTCATTTGAAAAGTATACGCTGGGCTTTTTTGTGAATCTGATTGCCTTATTTGGGCTTACCTTTCCTTTTATCTATTATGCCCTCTATAAAACCAAGAGCAAGGATTTATTTAATAAGGCTCTTTTATATCTGGTATATGGAGTTATCCTTTTCTTCTTTATTTCCAGTTTCAACAGAAGGGTGCAAACACAGTGGATTATAGTCATTTGCATACCTTTGGTCGTCATCGTCTATAACTATATGTTGGAGCACAAATCAGTGCTCAAGTGGATTATTAGATTGGGAATCGTGAATGCCGTTCTAATTCTTTATCTAAGGTTTGGGCTTGTTTATCAACCCCTGCTTTTCAACTTTTATTATGAAAGTCACGGCAATAAAGTTTGGGTCAATGAAATCCACGAAGAGGTTGGCGACATACCCGTGGTTTTTGAAAACTCCTACAGAAATGCCCCTATGTATGAATTTTATTCCGGAGGGATACCCACATTTTCCCTGAATAATGTCATGTATAGGAAGAACCAATATTCCATAGATAACTCTGAAGAACGCGTTAGGGGCAAAAAAGTAGCTTACCTTTCCAAGTATATAAATGACAATACATTTTCCTATACCAAACCAGATGGAT
>JAUIGC010000252.1 GCA_030429835.1 Bacteroidia bacterium | reverse complement strand
CGGCAGCCATGTTGGGTATCAGCGGGTTCGAGAGTTCCGCAAATTATGTAGAGGAACAAAAAAAGGGAGTATTCCCAAAGACTTTGAGGAATATGTGGATTGTAGTGACCATATTCAATCCTCTAATTGCCTTTCTAGCCTTGGCCATTATACCTATGGGCACGGTAGTTGAACATCAGGATTCCTTGTTGTCCTTGATGGGAAGCCTATCTGGAGGTAATTGGCTTTCATACCTAATAGGAATCGATGCGGCCTTGGTGTTAAGTGGTGCCGTGTTAACTTCCTTTGTTGGGGTAGGGGGACTTATGGAACGTATGGCCCTTGATAGGATTCTTCCCAAACCATTGCTTAAGAAAAACAAAAGAGGAAGTTCTTATTTTATTTTTATTCTCTTTTTTCTGCTTTGTACCTCTATTCTTTTTGTTACTCAGGGTGATTTGGCAAAATTGGCTGGAGTATACACCATTGCTTTTTTGGCGGTCATGACCTTGTTCGGGGTGGGAAATATGCTTTTGAAGATTAATAGAAGCAGGCTGCCTAGACCGGAGAAGGCCAGTTGGCCTGCGTTATTGGTCGCAATCTTGGCTACCATTATGGCCATTATAGGAAATATTATTTTGAACCCTGGATATTTGGTCATCTTTTAAGAATATCTGTTTCCCACTTTGTTGGTGGTGTTCTTTATGTTAAAACGGACATTCGTCCTTAAGATTTTTCTTTATGTTCTTGGATATTTGTTTCCCAAAAGTGGCTTTTTAAGTGGTATTCAAAAGAAAGTTCAATTAATGATTCATAAAATTAACGGTCAGCAGTTTGTTTATTTTACCAATCATGATGATGTAGCTACTTTGAATAAAATCATGCTATATATTAAAGAAAATGAGGCTACAAGAAAATTGAAAATTGTCGCCGTGTTGGATAAAGGGGTACAGGTAGTTAAAAACCTAAAAAATGATATTAGTGTACTCAACAGGGCCTACCCATCTATAGATATAGATTTTGTTGAAGTTGAGGGCGTATTTGGACCTGAAAAAATAAAGGAACTTTCCAAGGAGTGGAATATCCCCACTAACTTTATGTTCATTGGTTCGCCTGGTGATAAATTTCCATATCGGTTGGAAGAATTGGGAGAGGTACGTCTCATTATTTGACCTAATCCTGAAGACTTAATGAAGTGATTTATGATTGATGGACAATATGGGAATTTTTATCTGCGATTCCATGGTTTTAATAAGATCCTTATGGAATAGTTTTTTAAAATATGTGCGTTCGTCACATTCCAATAAGGCAATCAAATTAGGTTTTTCATCACCTAAGGACATGCGTAAACCTTGGGCAATGGTTTTGGCCATTATAGAGTGAAAGTAAATAGTATCATCCTGTACCTTTTCTAGTAGCATTTCTTTGAACCATTCAAGTTGTTCCTTTCCTTTGAGCTTTGTATCCGTATCCACATGGACAATTTTTATGGAAATATCCTTATTGGAGAACATTTGCTTTATCTGATAGATGGCGGTAATGTCTTCCTGTTCAAAATCCGTAGCATACATAATTGATTCCAATGGTTCATATTTAAAGGAATTGGGCACAATTAATAACTTGCAATTTACTTGTTTAAGTAAATGATGGGCAATATTTCCTGAAAACACACCTCTTTTGGTGTGCTCATCCTTCATTCCTACAATCAATAGATTGCAGTCTATATCTAGGGTATATTCCAGTATAGTATGGGCTATGGAACTCCCATATTCTGCCCTTAGGTATACGGTGAGGTCACCTAATTCCTTAATTGAATTTTCATGGTAGTACCGGGTTAGAATTTCCAATTTTTCGTTCTTTAGACTGCGTTGGATCTGCTCTTCCGTTTTAATGGTTTTTCCGGCAATTGGAGGTATGTCATAGACAAAAAGCACCACCAATCTGGCATTTAACCGTAAGGCTAATTTTTGAGCATATTGTAAAGTGTTTACGGAGTGCTTGGAACAATCGGTAGCATATAAAATAGTCATCGGTACATTTTTAGTGTGAACCGAAAACTAGTTAATAAGACTTGATTATGGAATGATAAAAATCATAGCACATCAATTTATCTATCCTTAAGTTACTCTTTGGCAACTTTGAAATTACCCTCAGAATTTTAAAGCGTGATTAACATCCAGAATCAATGCGGTAATTTATCCTTAATCAAGCCATATAGGAAAGTGCCTAAAATGGAAGCAATTATGACTACCAAAATGGGCACGTAACCCGCGCCTACCAATGTGAACATGGGTCCGGGACATGCTCCCGCCAAAGCCCAACCCAGTCCGAAAAGAATTCCCCCGAACATGTATCTACTAAAACTTTTGGCCTTTGGCGGAAACTGTATCGTTTCGCCATAAAAGGATTTAATAGGCATTCTTTTGATTAATTGAACCAAAATGATACCAATAATCACCGTAGAACCGATAATGCCATACATATGAAAAGATTCAAATTTGAACATTTCATAGATTCTAAACCAGGAAGCAGCTTCGGATTTGAACATGGTAATTCCAAATAGAATTCCGATAAGTAAATAGGATAGTGTTCTCATAGCTTAAAATATCAATGGAAAAATAAGATGAATCATAATTAAGCCGCCAATAAAAAACCCGACAACCGCTATCAATGAGGGTAATTGTAAATTGCTTAGCCCAGATATTGCGTGACCAGAGGTGCATCCACCTGCATAACGCGTTCCAAAGCCAACCAATAGACCACCAAGGCTCAAGAGTATTAGGCTTTTCATGTCGGTCATGGCGTTCATGTCAAATAGTTCCGTGGGTAGATACGTTTTACCGGCACTGCTAAAACCAAGTTCCTTTAGCCTACTTATCGTATCGGGATTAATAGCAACAGCAGAATCTACGGTCATTAAATGTGAACCAATAAAACCACCTATAATAGCACCCAGTACTACGACCAAGTTCCAACGTTGTGCCTTCCAATCAAACCTAAAAAAATCAGCCTTTTTACCTGCTCCGCATATGGTACACATGGTCCTAAGGTTGGAAGACATTCCAAAATTTTTGCCTACCATCAATAATAGGAACATTACTAAAGCAATCATCGGCCCGGATACATACCAGGGCCAGGGTTCATAAATCCAGTCCATAACAATTTTTATGGAACAAATATATGATAATGATCAGGTTTTGTATGTAACAAGGGTTACAGAAAAGGGTATGGACTCTTAACTGAACTGGTTCACGGGCTTAATTTTTTTTCAAACCAAATTTTAAAAGAATGGTTTCCAACAAACACCATTTGGTAAAGGCAGATTGAATTAAATTAACTCCAATAAATACTGTAAACCATAGCCAGTTGATATTTACATAGATGGCCAAGAATACGCTTAATAAAATGAATGTTCCAACGATAACTCTAAAATAGGTATTTAACATGATTGTTTTTTTAAATGGATTTTTCAATAGGAACCACAACCGCCTTGATAGGGTTATTGGTTTTTAAATTTTTATTGAACTCTTTTATGAGCGTAAATAGGAGGTCTATATTCCTATCTTCGGTAAAGGAGAAGAATAAGCTGGATTGCACTCCGTTTTTTCCACTGGAAAACCAATCAGCGGTCCTAACCAGTGCCATATGATTTTTATATCCTTCAATATCGGAACCGCTAAAACTTTCTATATCGGCTTTTTTAAAAAGAAGGATAATATCTTTCTCAAATTCTTCTACAACGGTGACAATGAGTAGTTTCATAAGTATATTTTTTTAGTCTTGATCATTACTTGGGTTATCCATGTTTTCTGTTTCTGGGTAATTTTTACGTTCTATCATATAATACACCAAGGGCACCACTAAAAGAGTCAATACGGTAGAGACGATTGTACCGCCCATTAGCGATATGGCCAACCCTTGGAAAATAGGGTCAAAAAGGATAAC
>JAUIGC010000031.1 GCA_030429835.1 Bacteroidia bacterium | reverse complement strand
ACAGGACTGGCTTCATATCTTTGAATAGGATTCAAAGAGCTATAATCCCCAGCATCTGTTCCTTTGTTGGCTTCACCACCTACCACAGATCCTGTGGCCCAATGGTTAGGTCCTTCAAAACGGTTACCAAATACACCGTTTAGTGCGGAATAGGTACCGATCAATAGTCCATCAATACCATCCTTAGTACCCACCGAGGCATCAGATAGTGAACCCGTGGGGTTGACTTGTAAAAATTCATCACTACATGACATGGTCGCCACTAGCATGGCCCCAAGCAAAAGTGATGGAGTTTTAAATTTAAATGTTTTCATAGTTTACTTTTTCTTAAAGTTACTAATTATTATAATAATATTATGAATTCGAAAATGTTAAATACCTATCTCTAAGGTGATTGCATAACTTGGGGTAACAGGGTAGTTACCTACGTCAACACCAAAGTTGGTATCTGGACCAGCAACCTGTGGATCAAGTCCACTATATTTGGTAATGGTCCAAACATTATTGGCATTAAGGCCTACACTGAATTTACTTAGCCCTAATTTTTCAACCAAATCGCTATTAAAATTATATCCAAGTCTCAACTGAACTAATCTCAAGTAACTGCCGTCCTCTACATACCAAGAGTTGGATGCACCACTAGTACTTAAGTTGGATGCACTTTCCCAGATAGGAGCCTCTGCATTGTTTCCTAATTCCGGAGTCCAAGAATTAAATGCGGCTACCCCTTTGGCCGAACCTTCGAAAGTTCCAAAGAAATCTGTAAACCATTTGGATTGATTAAAAATTTCATTTCCAACAGATCCATACCAGTACGTTTGGAATTCTAGATTCTTATAACGGAATAATAAATCAAGACCTCCTGTATAATCCGGTACCGCACTACCAATAATCGTTCTATCATCTGGCGTAATTGCACCATCCCCATCGATATCGGCATATTTAAAACGACCTACTGCAGCATCTGGTTGTGTTGGGGAATTATCAACCTCCGCTTGTGAATTAAAATATCCTATCATTTTATATCCGAAGAAAGTTGAGATAGATTGACCCACGGAGTTTCTAATTGGGGCTATACCTCTAAAAGCAATATTATCTCCAAAATAATCAATTCCAGGAGCCAAAGCAGTAATTTCATTCTTTAAGAAAGAGTTTGTACTACTAATTTGGAATGTAAGGTCTTCCGTGATGTTTCCTCTACCAATAATTTGGAAATCCACACCCTTGTTGCTCATTCCTCCAATATTAACCGAAGGAGCAGCGGCATAATTACCTACTACACCAGGTAATGGTACTTGGTAAAGAAGATCTTTAGTATCTTTTTTCCACCAATCCAAAATGAATTCCAATTTGTTATCGAACAAGGAAAGGTCAAAACCTATGTTGGTGGTCTCTGAAGTTTCCCACTGAGCATCAGGGTTACCAATTCTACTCGCTGCAAATCCTTCATTGGCACCACTATTTTGGCCGTCAATTGGATAAAAGGTATTTCCTCTGTCCGATGCGAACAAAGAATATTGGTTGTTAGGGGAAACGTTGGAATCACTACCCATTTGCCCCCATCCACCTCTAATTTTTAAATCAGAGATAAAATTTTGGTTCTGCATAAACGGTTCGGAAATTACCCTCCAAGCTGCAGAAACCGCTGGAAAAGTACCATATCTTGCATTTTCACCAAAACGAGAAGATCCATCTCGCCTAAGTACTCCTGTTAAGTAATACTTTTCGTCAAAGTTGTAATCCAACTTTCCAAAATAGGAGAAGTAGTTAGATCCTTTAAATTGGTTACTGTTAACCACAGGGCTTTGCACTACGCTTAAGCTTTGGAAGTCCAAATTTGTGGAGAACGGGTTGATACCAGAACCACTAATGTTTCTTCCCCTACCATCATTAAGAGCTTCTATACCACCAAAAGCAGTAATCTTATGTTTTCCAAACAATTTTTCATAACTGGCGGTATTGGTAAATGTCCAAGCAAAACTATATCCACTACCTTCTCCAAAAAAGTTACTTGCCTCAGGTTCTGAATCCCCTAAATATCTGAAGTTGTAATCAACGTAGTGATAGTTGTTATACGTACCACCCAAACTTGTTCTAAGGGTAAGTCCTTCAATAGGCTTTATCAACAAGTATAAGTTTCCAAACCCACCAATGTTATAGGATTTGTCATCACCTTGGTTCAACTTTAATCTACGAACCGGGTTTCTTGGGTTATTAAATCCAGCGGCCTTAGTACTGGCAAAACTACCAAATTCATCGTAGACAGGAATAATGGTTGGCATTCTGAACGCCGACAATACTTCTGATTCATCATCAGCCACTTCAACTCCTCCTGCTCCACCAGCAATACCTACTGCAGATCTATATGTAGCCTGGAAATTTTCTCCTATACTCATCCAAGGAGTAATATCCCATTCTGAGTTAAAGCGGGCAGCATACCTAGAAAATTTTTGGGATAGTACAATACCATCTTGATTCTGAGCGGAAATACCCATGTAAAATCTTCCGTTCTCGGTTCCTCCATCAAATCCAAGGGATACCCTACTTTGTGGGGCTATTCTAGTAATTTCCTTGTACCAGTTGGTTCCTTGTAGGTTTGGACGAATTAAAAATACGTTTTCGGGGTCTGCCTCGTAAGCTGCTCTTATGGCTGCCAAGTCAACCTCTGATGCACTTACACCATTGGCACCATTCGCGTGAAGGTAATCTGGGATTACAGGTGTTGCATTGGTCCCGTATTGAGGATGTGTATATTGTACAGCCGTACCATTAACCGCAGCATTATTTTCATAGGCTATGTGGGTATATCTAGCCATATCTATAGGGTTAAGCATATCTCGAGCACCGGCAACGTTAGGATCAACAACACCACTATTGACGTTCAAGGTCATAGAAGTCTTTCTTTTTGACCTAGAACCTTGTTTGGTGGTATAAACGATAACCCCGTTCGCCGCCCTAGCTCCATAAATAGAAGCAGCTGCAGCATCCTTAAGTACAGTAGCTGTCTGTACATCATCTGGATTGATGAAATCTACGTTTCTTGTAGGTACACCATCCACCACATATAAAGGAGCGTTGTTTCCAAATGAGTTGAAACCTCGCACCCTAATTTGACTGGTGGTACCTGGCTGACCATTGGTAAGTACGGTTACACCGGCAACCCTACCTTGTAATTGCTGTTCGATGTTACCAGAAGGTACAGCGGCTAAATCCTCTGCTTTAACTATGGAAACAGCTGCGGTAGTTTCCCTTTTGGTCTGAACCTGATAACCCGTTACTACCACTTCATCCAAAGCGGCTGCGTCTTCCGCAAGAGTAACATTGACCGTAGATTGTCCATTTACGGCAACTTCCTTTCTTTGGAAACCAATGTAACTAAAAACCAAAGTTGCTCCGGATTCTACATTTAAGGTAAAATTTCCGTCAAAATCAGTTTGGGTACCATTAGTGGTACCTTTTTCAATTACGTTGGCTCCAGGTAACGGTGTACCGGATTCATCCGTTACGGTACCTGTAACTGTAGACTGTAAAACTCCATCCAACACAATGTTGATGTTGGTAGTTGTCGCATTTGCAGAAGCTAGTTGAACTCCTAAACAAATGACCATTGATAAAATCCCGGACTTAAAAAAAGAAAATCTTTTTTTGGACTTCATCAATTTAAAATCATGTTTTTGATTCATAATCCTTGTTGTTTGTTAGTTTAAATTAATCTCTCGAACTGGTTTTTAAAGGGATTCCATGAGTCTTGGAAACTGTTAAAAAAAACCAAATTCGGCGTAATGATAACAAAATATTATGACATATAAATAATGGATATTTCAATATTTTTAAAAATGAAGTGTTAAAAATTCACTTAATTTTTTGTGTAAATGCCATAATTGACTGTATTTATTGCGCTTAAAGAAAATTATCAGTGTTTGAAATTGTCAAATCGGTAATCGAGTAATTTTAACATTATTGTCTCAAGATGTGTCAATAATCGATTATTTTGGCCGATTTCAAACGTTGTAGTTGGAGTCCGTATTAGGTTTAAAAAGATGGATTAAGTAGAAAACTTCCAACTAAAATTTAGGAATCCGTTCAGCCAAAATTATGACCAAATCATCGTGAAGATTTTTTGTAAAAAAAAGGAAATTTTGTCCTCCGTCCTTGAGTTTGGTTTTCTTACGAATTTGAACTACTGTTTCTGGAAAATTTCGTGTACTAATATTCGCTTTTTGAATTCCCAATAGTTTTATACTTTTTTTGGTATAAGGAACTACCTTGTTGACTTTAAAAACTCTTCCCGGGAAAGGAATTAATGTGTCTGATGTGTATAAATGGGAGTGTTCTTGCAGTTTTTTTAACCCATATCTTTTTCCGGTCAAATTAAATGCCCCGGATTTCATGATAGAAGAATTGGGTTCATATAAGTAATGGAGTGGATGAGAATAGTCTACAGTAACTTCTTTTTCTTCTTGGCCATAAAATTGAAAAAGTTCCTTTTCGCCTTTATTAAAATTGATTGTTTTTATGAGAGGTTCTTCCTCGTGGTTCTTTTTTAGTTCCCAAAGAATTTCCTTTACTTCATTTTCTACACTTATAATATGTATAGTATGTACTTTCTGTAATTGTTGAAGGCCAAGCGTTATATCAAGCAATGGTCCTGTTTTTAACAATAAATATTCAGTTCTGGAAAAAAAAAGTTCCAGCCATACGGTTACATCGGGTTCACAGTCCTTTAAAAAGTATACTCTTTTGTTGTCCTTGTCCCTTCTTGATGGATCTACATAGATCCAATCACTATTTTCTTTATTGGATTGTAAGTACTCAATACCATCCCCTATGATACAATCAATGTTTTTTGCATCAAGTTGTTTAAAATTATGCTGTGCTATATGGGATAGCTCTTCGTTTTTTTCGATATGTATAACGTGTTTAAAACGTTTTGAAAAATAACAAGAATCAACACCAAATCCACCGGTAAGATCTGTCATGGTTTCCCCCGAAACCAAATCGGCTTTATACTTGGCCGCAATTTCCGATGATGTTTGGGAGATATTCAGTTTGTTGGCATAGTAAATATTACTTGTCAAAAACCAGAAGGGTAATTTTTTTTCAGCCTTTTTTTTGGCCTCAATTTGTTCAACAAGCTCCTTATTATCAATATTTGGGAAGCGCCTTTTGCCTAAAAGTATGGCATGGATATCTGAATTGAGATTATCACTGATAAACTCCTGTACCTCTTTGTTTAATATATTTTCATTCAAGAGCTGTCAAAGATTTTCTGTAAGGGATTTGACAATCTTATTTTCAGACAAGAATTCCTTGAGGATAACTTTAATGGCTGTGTACCCAGGTACGGCAACAATCATTCCAACTACCCCAAACAAAAGTCCGGCAATTATGATGACCAAAAATATTTCCAAAGGATGCGATTTTACACTGTTGGAGAAAATAAAGGGCTGTGAAAAAAAATTGTCTACCAACTGGCCAATGGCCAAACCGATGAGCACATATCCTGTCTTTGGTAAAATGACTTCACTGAAATCGGACCCAAGATTGCTGGTCATTGTAAGGGTAATCATGAGGGCTCCCCCAATCAGGGGTCCTATGTAGGGTATGATATTGAACAAGGCACACAAAAAGGCAATTACTATGGCATTTTCAATCCCTACAATCAGTAATACGATGGTGTAAATGACGAACAGAATAAAAATCTGCAGCAACAGCCCAACAAAGTACCTAGAGAGTAAATTGTTTATTTTATCAATGGAATTGATAGTACCTTTCTCTTTGGTATTAGGAACAAAAATTAGCAATCCATTTTGAAAAAGTTTACTGTCCTTTAAAAAGAAAAAGGAAATAAAAAGCACGGAGAACAGGCCGATACTTGCAGAACTCAGAATGTCCAGTAGGGAATTCAAGAAGTTTGGTATAAAACCGATATCCAAACCTTGGAGCACATTTTTCTCTATTTCCGAATCCTTCATTACATCCTCAACAACATGGGAGGACAAGCCAAAGTATTGCGTTGTTTTCTGGTATAGGGTATTTATGCTTTCCTGTAAATCATCAATATTAAGTAATGAAAGGTTCTTGCTTTGCTCGGTTATGAGTGGTATGAAAAGGGCGAAAATTCCGGCAAGGATTCCAACCATTAAAACCATGGTCAATATTACCGCCAGGGTGTTGGGAAAGTTTAATTTCCTTCTTAGAAAAAGCACTACCGGCCTTCCAATTAATGCAATTACGGCAGCGAATGCCAAATAGGCAAGTACCGAACGGATGATGTAAAGAAAATACAGTATCAGGGCAATTGCGGCTACAATTCCCAAGGCCCTTAATATTCCATTAGCTATTATCTTGGAGGTCATGATTAATTTTTAAATACATAAGAAACTATATTCGCGCCCATTTGCAATGCTTTTGTCCTTATTTCTTCGGGATCATTGTGAACAGCGGAATCCTCCCAACCATCACCTAAATCGCATTCCAAGGTCAGCAATAAAACTAGTCTATTGTTTTCAAAAACACCTAATGCCTGAGGTCTTTTGCCATCATGTTCATGGATTTTTGGCAATCCTTGGGGGAACTTGAATTCTTGTGAAAAAATGGGATGGTCCACACCAATTTCCTCCAAATTATTGTTAGGAAATAAATCCTCTATTTGGCGTATAACATAGTCCTTCATGCCATAATTGTCATCAATGTGTAAAAAGCCACCAGATAACAGATAATTTCGAAGATTTTCTTGTTCTTCCGATGAGAACACTACGTTGCCATGGCCTGTCATATGAAGAAAGGGATATTGAAAGATTGCATTGCTTCCAACTTCAACGGTTTCCGGTTTGGAATTTAATCTAGTTCCAATAGTTGAATTGCAAAAATCTATTAAGTTGGGCAAGGCCGTTGGATTTGCATACCAATCTCCACCTCCCTTGTATTTTAGAATGGCAATTTCTTGAGATTTTAAGGAGAAAACAAAGAATACAAGAAATACGACGGCGACCAATAATTTTTTCATGATGCTAAACTTGTCAATCAAAAATAGGCAATAAGTAGTTATATAAATATGGCCATGCTATTTTTAACCATTATTGATCATGGCCACGGTAGTACAGGCAACTATGGCAGCGGTCTCTGTTCTCAACCGGTTTCTCCCCATCGAAACTGGAAGGTATCCTTTTTCCTTTGCCGCTTTTATTTCCCTATGTGTGAAATCCCCTTCTGGACCAATTAGGATGGTAATAGGCTTGTCCGGAATTAAGCGTCTTTTTAGTTCAAACTTTTCAGAATCATCGCAATGGGCAATGAATAGTCCTCCTGTCGTTGGAGTTTCTATGATATCGTTAAAATTGGTCAGGTCATTCAATTGAGGCAAATAGGCTTGGAATGATTGCTTCATGGCAGACTGTATCACTTTTTTATAACGGTCCAATTTTATGGTTTTACGTTCGGAACGTTCACAAAGTACAGGTGTAATTTCATTGACCCCTATTTCCGTGGCTTTCTCCAGAAACCACTCGAATCGATCGTTCATTTTGGTTGGTGCTACGACCATGTGTAGCCAGTGATTTTTTTGATGTACCTTTTTTACCCCGGTAATTTCCACTTCACATTTTTTCGGGTTACTATCCATAATCTTGGCACTGAGCATAAGCCCATTACCATTGGTAATCAATACTTCATCGTTTACTTTTTTCCTAAGAACACGCACAATATGTTTGCTTTCTTCGGAATCAAAGTAAAATTGGGTTGAAGTTTCGTCCAAGTTGGGGTTATAAAATAGCTGCATGTGTTTAAGAGGTTATGTGGTAACGTGCCTTTGCAGAAGTTTTCTGACCGGTAAATTGACCTAATTTAAATTTGTAATAGCCAACAATGCCTATCATTCCGGCATTGTCGGTACAAAATTCGAAATTGGGTATGTATGTGGTCCATCCCAGTTCCTTTTCGGCAGCTTTAAGGGCTTTTCTAATTCCCGAGTTTGCGGATACTCCGCCACCTATAGCAATGTTTTTTATCCCGGTCCGCTTTACGGCCTTTTTCAGTTTGCCCATTAGGATTTTTATGATGGTATATTGTATGGACGCACAAATGTCTTCTAGATTTTCTTGGATGAAATTGGGGTTTTGAGAAGTTTGTTTCTGTATAAAATAAAGGATGCTTGTCTTAAGGCCGCTGAAGCTAAAGTCCAGGTCCTTGACCTTGGGAATGGGAAAATCAAAGGCTTGTGGGTTCCCAGAAGCGGCAAATTTGTCTATCAATGGACCGCCAGGATAGGGCAGGCCAAGTATCTTGGCACTTTTGTCAAAAGTTTCCCCAACCGCATCATCCAAGGTCTGTCCCAAAATTTCCATATCAAAATAATCCTTCACTTTCACGATTTGGGTGTGTCCGCCACTAATGGTTAAGGCAATAAATGGAAATGTGGGGGCGGACATGTTTTTGGCCTTGATGAAATGGGCCAAAATATGGGCTTGCATATGGTTGACCTCAATTAGTGGAATGTCCAAAGCAAGGGATAAAGATTTGGCGAAGGAGGTACCTACCAATAAGGAACCTAAAAGACCAGGTCCTCGTGTAAATGCTATGGCAGATAATTGTTTTTTGTCGATATTTGCCCTAACTAAAGCTTGATCTGTAACAGGAACGATATTTTGTTGATGGGCACGTGAGGCGAGCTCTGGAACGACCCCGCCATATTCCTCGTGAATTTTTTGGGATGCGACTACATTACTAAGAATGGTATTGTTTTTTAAGACCGCCACCGAAGTGTCGTCACAGGAGGATTCAATGGCCAGAATATAAATACTTTCGTTTTCCAACGTGTTTGGAATAAAAATTGAAATACAAAGGTAAAACATAATAGCCCTATCAAAAAACTTAGAAAAATACTGGTTAGAACGCTTTTGGTTCTTTTGTTGACCTGTGTTTTAGGGACTATTGTTCTTTCTTTGCCCATTGTGCAGACTACTCTTGCCAAATACGCCACGGATTCCATAAATGAGGAGTTCGGGACCCATATAAATATCGATCGGCTTAGGGTTTCCCTAATCTCTTGGGACACGTCACTGCAAGGTGTTTTTGTGGAAGACTATAAAAAGGATACCCTCTTTTATATCAATGAGCTCAAAACATCCATTGTCAGTATCGGTAATTTGGCCAAGGGCCGACTTGAATTTGGGGATATTGAAATTGATCAGCTTCATTTTAAGTTAAAGACTTATTACGGTGAGCAAACCACCAACATCAATGTGTTCGTGGACAAGTTGGACGATGGGAAGCCCCGGGCCCCGGGAACGCCGCCATTTTTCTTTTCTTCATCCTTCGTGGATATTGAAAGCAGTAGGTTTCAATATATAGACGAAAATTTGGAAAACGAGGAAACGTTGCACTTTGAAAATTTGAGGATTCAGGCAAATGATTTTCAAATATTGGGTCCGGAAGTTACCGCAGATATCAATACGATGTCCTTTTTAAGTAAGCGGGGCATTTCTGTGGAAAACCTTAAAACGGATTTTAAGTATACCAAACAGCAAATGCGTTTTGATTCCCTTCAGATAAAGACACCCTTATCCGAATTGGACGGGAATATCGTTTTCAATTATAATCGAGAAGACTTTCAGGACTTTTTGAACAAGGTGAATATCGAGGCCAATTTTGAGGAATCAACGGTTTCTTTTGATGAAATCAATATGGTTTACAACGAGTTCGGTAAAGGAAAAACGGCCACGCTTACTACAAATTTAAATGGGGTCCTAAACGATATCAATATTAACAACCTATTTCTGGTTTCCGATAATACGGGTATACGGGGCGACTTTAATTTTAAGCACCTTTTCAACAAACAGGAATCCTTTATACTGGATGCGAACATGCGAAATGTTACCAGTAGCTATTATCAATTAAACGCTCTTTTACCCAATTTGATCGGAAATTCATTGCCCTCTACCTTCAGCAAATTAGGACAATTCACCATTAGGGGAGATGCCTTGATAACCGATTCTTCGATAGATGCCAAAGTTAACCTGAATACCGCTGTGGGCAGCAGCTATTCGGATATCGTGCTGACCAATTTTAACAATATAGATAATGCCACCTACACTGGGTTTATTTCCTTGATCGATTTTGATTTAGGGGATTTTGTAAACAGTAAAAGCCTCGGAAAAACCAATCTTGATTTCAACGTAGAGGGACAGGGGTTTGTGACGGAAAAGTTGAATACTGAGGTCATTGGACAGATTTACTCCATAGAGTTTAACAATTACAATTATCAGGATATTAAGGTTTCAGGTATTTTGAAGGAGCAGTTGTTCGATGGTTCTTTGACCAGCAACGATGAAAATTTAAAGTTCAACTTTAAGGGTCTGGCAGATTTTGGTGAAGAAAGCAACAACTTCAATTTTAAGGCCTCTGTAGATTATGCCGATTTAAAAAGGTTGAATTTCATTAATGATAGTATATCCATTTTCAAAGGTGATGTGAGCATGAATATCAGGGGCAATACCCTGGATAATATTGTGGGTGACGTTAATTTTACAAAGACCAATTTTCAAAATAAGAACGATACCTATTATTTTGAGGATTTCACTATTTCCTCCACTTTTGAGAGTGACTCGGTTAGGGTCATAGATATTAACTCCCCTGATATCATTACAGGTTATATGAAAGGTAATTTCAGGGTCAAGGAATTAGGAAAGTTGGTGCAGAACTCAATCGGTAGTATTTATACCAATTATAGGCCCTTTAAAATTTCAAGCGGTCAAAACCTGAATTTTAACTTTAAGATTTATAACAAAATTGTCGATGTTTTTTTTCCTGAAGTAAGGTTCGACCCAAATACCTTTATCAAAGGGAAAATAGTATCAGATGAGGGCGATTTCAAACTGAATTTTGAATCTCCAAGTATTGTTGCGTTTGGAAACGAAGCGGATAATATAGAAGTGAAAATCGACAATAAAAATCCTTTGTTCAATACATATATATCTGTGGGTGATTTAAAAACGCCTTACTATGATGTAAAGGATTTTAGTTTAATAAATACCACCTTAAAGGATACATTGTTCTTTAGGTCTGAATTTAAAGGTGGAAGTGAGTATAATGATAGTTACAACCTTAACTTCTACCATACCTTTAATGCAGAAAACAAATCGGTAATTGGTCTCAAAACCTCCGACGTAAGTTTCAAGGGCAATAAATGGATCTTGAACAAAGATGGTAATTCCAAGAACAAGGTAATTTTAAACAGGGCTTTGGACAGTATTTCCATTGAGGAAATCGTAATGAACAATGACGAACAGGAACAGATTAGATTGCGAGGACAGCTGGCCGACTCCACCTATAAGGACCTTCAGCTTCAATTTAAAATAGTATCCCTGAACAAAATAACACCGGTAATCGACAGCTTAAAACTACAAGGCGAAGTCAATGGTAATTTGAACATTCTTCAAAAGGATGGTATATACCTTCCTTCATCCAATTTGAACATAGATCAATTTGGAATTAATGATATGCCCATGGGTGATTTGGCCATTAGTATCGTGGGCAATAGGGATCTAACGGAATTCCAGGTCAATTCGCAATTATCTGAAAATGGCATTGAGAAATTTGGTGTTGTAGGTAAAATCGAGAACCGGGAGCAGATGCCCACGGCCAATTTAGTGGCAAACTTCAGTAAGTTTCCATTAGACCCTTTTAATCCTTTAGGTGAAGGTGTCATTGACCATATACGGGGCGATTTGGAAGGAAGGGTCAATATTACGGGTCCCGTGGACAATCCCAATTTTAATGGATTGGTTACTCTAGATAATGCGGGAATAGCCATTCCCTATTTAAATGTGGACTATGCCTTTGCACCAAGGTCAAAGGTGAGGTTGGATAACCAAACATTTAACTTTGAGAATATTGCCCTTTCGGATGTTGCCATGGGTACCAGAGCCAATCTGGACGGGACCATCACCCATAGTTATTTTGATAATTGGGTGCTCAATTTCAATGTGAATACCAATAATAATCGGTTCCTGATTTTAAATACAGAATTTGAGGAGGGTGATTTGTATTATGGTACAGGATACCTGAACGGAACAGGTAGAATATATGGGCCAACGACGGCGCTCAATATTACTGTGGATGGTGAAACCGCTAGGGGCACTTCCTTAAAAATACCATTAAGCGATGTGGCCAGTGTAGGTGACTACTCCTTCATTAACTTTGTGGAAAAGGATAAGGTCAAATCAATCGATGAGCAACGGCAATTGAAGGACTACCAAGGACTGGAACTGGAATTCAACCTTGATGTTACCCCTGAAGCCGAGGTAGAAATCGTGACGGATACCAAAACAGGAAGCTCTTTGAAGGGCACTGGGGAAGGCATTTTGTTAATACAAATCAATACGAATGGCAAGTTCGAAATGTATGGGGATTTCGTTGTGGTTACGGGGCAGTTCAGATATAAATTTGGTGGTATCATTGATAAGACCTTTGTAGTGGAGCCCGGGGGTACCATAAATTGGGACCAAAAACCATTGGAGGCCCAATTGGATATGGAAGCAGTGTATTCCCTTACGGCGAATCCGGCACCGCTTTTGGATAATCAAGGATATACAAGGAGGATACCTACCGATGTACTTATTAAGTTGACTGGCGAACTACAGAATCCGGATATTGAATTCGGAATCGATTTTCCCGGCACCAATTCCATAGTTCAATCAGAACTGGAATATAGATTACAAGACCCCACGGTCGCAGAAAAAAACGCCATATTCCTTTTGGCACAGGGGAATTTCGTGAATGCCCAAAGCGGAATTAATCAACAGGCGATAACAGGTAATTTGGTGCAAAGTGCCTCAGGGATTCTAAATTCTCTTTTGGGAGGAGGAAACGACAAGCTGAATTTTGGTTTGTCCTATGAACAGGGAATACAAAGTACGGATCTGGAAACGGACGATAGAATCGGTGTAACGGTGTCCACACAAATATCGGATCGTGTATTGTTCAATGGCAAGGTTGGGGTACCTGTTGGGGGTGCCAGTGAAACTCTTGTTGCCGGGGATTTTGAAATTCAAGTCTTATTGAATGAGGAGGGTAGTTTAAGTGCCAAATTTTTTAGTAGGCAAAGCGAGATACAGGCGTTTCTCCCCGATCAGCAAGGTTCTACCCAAGGGGCCGGCCTATCCTATGAAGTGGATTTTGATAGCTTTAAGGAACTTTTTAGAAAAATTCTCCAAAAGGACAACAAGAAGGACAGTATCAATACTAATGTAGCTCCAAAGATACAACCGCCCATATCCAGCATGGGCAAGGATAGTTTGCTTAATTTTTATGCCAAACCAAAATCATTTTAATTTCTTTTTGGTCTCTTCAATTCCATAAATGTTAAGTAAACATAGGTTTTCATCATTTTTTGGTTAAAATGTAACAGGCTTTCTCTTTTTCTTCAATTCCTGGCCAAAAGGATGGCAGGCATATTTCGTAATTGAAAGAAGATTTACTAATTTCGTTGGCTTAATTTTTCGAATGTCTTCAAACATAAAAAAAATAGCAGTGCTGACTTCTGGGGGAGATTCTCCGGGAATGAATGCGGCCATTCGTTCTGTAGTTAGAACGTGTGCGTACATGAAGGTTGAATGTGTCGGGATCTATAGGGGCTATCAAGGTATGATAGAAGGCGATTTTAAGCCTATGGATGCCAGAAGTGTAAATAATATCATCAATAAGGGTGGTACTATTTTAAAATCTGCCAGGTGCACGGAATTTAGAACGCCAGAAGGTAGGAAAAAGGCCCATGAACATTTGCTTTCTGCAGGAATTGATGCCTTTGTGGTCATTGGTGGCGATGGTAGTTTTACCGGTGCAATGATATTTAATCAAGAGTATAATTTCCCCATAATGGGGATTCCGGGAACCATTGATAACGACATATTTGGAACCAGCTTTACGCTTGGCTTTGATACTGCGTTGAACACCGTGGTAGATTGCATTGATAAAATAAGGGATACCGCAAGTTCACATAACAGATTGTTTTTTGTTGAGGTTATGGGTCGTGATGTGGGTCATATAGCATTGAACGCGGGTGTTGGTGCAGGTGCGGAGGAAATCCTTATTCCAGAGGAGAATCTTGGTTTGGACCGTTTGTTGGAGTCCTTGAAAAGAAGTAAGGAATCTGGAAAGTCTTCTAGTATAGTTATTGTGGCAGAAGGAGACAAAACGGGTAAAAATGTTTTTGAACTTAAGGAATATGTGGAAAAGCATTTACCTATTTATGATGTTAGGGTTTCAGTTTTGGGACACATGCAACGTGGTGGTGCCCCGTCCTGCTATGATCGTGTGTTGGCCAGTAGAATGGGCGTAAAGGCCGTAGAATCGTTGTTGGAAGGAAAAACCAGTTTGATGGTTGGCGTACAGGATAACAAAATAACCCTTACACCTATAAATAAGGCAATAAAGGGACATACAAAAATAGACAAGGAACTCATTAGGGTTTCTGAAATAATGACAACTTAAATTATAATCGATAAAAACAATAGAAAATGTCAAATTTAAAAATAGGAATTAACGGTTTTGGTAGAATAGGTAGATTGGTGTTTAGAACTACCGTAAAAAGAGGCGATGTAGATGTGGTCGCTATTAACGATTTGTTGGATGTAGAACACTTGGCTTACTTGTTGAAATATGATTCTGTACACGGAAAATTTGACGGTACAGTTGATGTAAAAGATGGAAACCTTATCGTTAACGGTAAAACCGTAAGGATTACTGCGGAAAGAGATCCTAAAAACTGCAAATGGGATGAGGTTGGAGCGACTATTGTTGCAGAATGTACAGGAATCTTCACTACTTTGGAAACCGCCCAATATCACATCGATGGTGGTGCTAAAAAAGTTGTTATATCTGCCCCATCAAAAGATGCTCCTATGTTTGTTATGGGGGTTAACCATAAGGAGGCTAAGGCATCTGACACCATAGTTTCAAACGCCTCTTGTACAACGAACTGTCTTGCTCCAATGGCAAAGGTCTTAAACGATGCTTTTGGTATTGAGGAAGCATTAATGACAACGGTTCATGCTACCACTGCGACCCAAATGACGGTTGATGGTCCTTCCAAGAAAGATTGGAGAGGTGGTAGAAGTGCCATGTTGAACATCATTCCAGCCTCAACGGGTGCCGCCGTAGCGGTTACCAAGGTAATACCAGCTTTAAAAGGTAAACTTACAGGTATGGCTTTCAGGGTACCTACAGCGGATGTTTCCGTAGTAGATTTAACCGTGCGTTTGGAAAAGGAAACCTCTTACGAAGAAATTAAGAAAGCTTTTAAATCGGCTTCAGAGGGAGAATTGAACGGTGTTTTGGGCTATACGGAAGAAGCTGTGGTTTCACAGGATTTCATTGGTGAGACCAATACAAGCGTTTTTGATGCCGAGGCTGGTATCGAGTTAAATTCCAAATTTTTCAAATTGGTTTCCTGGTACGATAATGAATCAGGTTTTTCAAATAAAATGGTTGATTTGATTCAACATGTAAACAGCTTATAAGCAACAAATAGATTTACAATGATAATCCTGTGAATGAGGTATTTTTTCCTTATTTTCAGGATTATTTTTTAAATACAGGGTTTATGATTTTAATAGTGGATAGTGGAGCGACCAAGTCAGATTGGATTGCACTGGATGATAAAGGGGAGAAACTTTTTTTGACCCAAACACTGGGACTGAGCCCAGAAGTTCTGACCAAGGATGTTATTGAAGATCGTTTGGCGAATAACTTTGAGCTTTCAAAAAATAGGGAAGATGTAAGTCATTTATTTTTTTATGGCGCTGGTTGTGGTACGGACCGAATGAAAAAGTTCCTCAAGGAAATTTTTAAGGACTTTTTTCCAAATGCGGTGGCAGAAGTTAAGGAGGATACCTATGCCGCCATATTTGCCACTACTAAAATAGGACATCAAGGAATCGTCTGTATTTTGGGAACAGGATCCAATTGTAGTTATTACGATGGTGAGAAGTTACATCAAAAAGTAACCTCATTGGGATACATACCAATGGATGATGGAAGTGGTAACTTTTTTGGCCGAAAACTGATACGGGACTATTACTTCAATAAAATACCAAAGGATCTAGCGGAAAAGTTTGCCAGTCAATACAATTTGGACGCCGACGTAATCAAGGACAATTTGTACAAACAGCCAAACCCAAATACTTACTTGGCCACCTTTGCAAGGTTTTTGATAGAAAACAAGGAACATCCATATTCAAAGGGGGTTATTGACAAGGGGTTTCAGCAATTCATCAACAATTACATCATGCAGTTTGATCTGGCTACCAAGGTACCCATAAACTTTGTAGGTAGTATTGCCCATTATTTACGGGACGAGCTGACTACCGTGTTACAAAGGAATGATTTAATAGTTGGCGTGATCCGTCAGAGACCTATTGAGGGTCTTGTAGACTTTCATCGTGCGAACATGTAATTTTTACTTAACGGCTATCATAGAAATCTCTACATTGACGAACTTGGGCAGATTGGCTACTTCAACGGTTTCCCTAGCTGGAGCGGTTTCGGCATCAAAGTAGGAGCCGTATACCTCGTTAACCTGGGCAAATTGGTTCATATCGCTTAAAAAGATAGAAGATTTAACAACATTTTCAAAGGTCATTCCTGCCTCATGCAGAATGGCCTTTAAGTTTTCCATGGACTGTTTCGTTTCTTCTTTAATGTTACCCGAGATCAGTTCCCCGGATTTAGGATTCATGGGAATCTGACCGGAAATATATAAGGTTTCACCAACTAAAACAGCTTGGTTGTAAGGGCCAATAGGGGCCGGAGCTTTGGACGTATTTATTATTTTTTTCATTTTATTTATTTAATTTCTAAAAGGTTGACTTCTATTTTCCCATTTCAGGTCGCTTAATATAGAAGCGTCGATTCCAATAAAGAAAAACCATCGTTTATACTGTCCAAAAGGCGTCCAGTTAAACCGCATGGAAAAACTTTTTAAGTCTCTTTGAAAACGCAATTGGGTTAAGGTAAAACCTTTGTTTTTAAAATCGTAACCTGAGGAACCGCCTACTTTCCAGCGAGGCGATAATTCAATATTTCCTGAAAACATTAACGAGTGGGAACTAAATTCATTCTGCCTTGCACTGTTCAAGTAACTTGCAGAATAGGCCAATCTAAAATCCCATGGTACTTTGGCGCCGTAAATAGGATTCTCAACATCGCCCTTTTCCCTTTCTTCCCTTGGATTATCACTAAAGCTGTCCGCCCTACCAAAAAGATCATCTGTCCTACCACCACTCTGGGCTACATAATCAAATGGGTCCTCTTCCTCTACTTCATTGCCATCATCTTTTTTCTTTTCAAACATCTTACTGTCAATCGAATACGAAATATTGGCATTGGCCCTGGTCAATCTAAATAAGCTACCTCCGTTGTCAATATTCCATGTATCGATGCGTCTTCCATTATTATCTATCGCATAGGGGTCCAAACCGGCCGAAAAGTTGATGGACATTTTGTTGTTTAGGATATTGGTTCCCCCATTTATGTTCAATGGACTCAAGCGCAAGGAGTCTGACTCCAAATTATAGGACGTTGAAATATTCAAATTGCTTAAAAGGGGAATCTTTTTAGGCTCCGTTTTTGTGGAATCCTTATCACGCACCTTGGCCTCCAAGGTATTTGCCAATGAGAAGCTTAAACTGTTGGAACGTCCCAATCTTGGGGCACCGTTCAAGGTACCATCGAACCTACTGTACTGTACTACCCTGCCATCACCGTTAATACCTTCCGCATACTCATCATAATACTGTTCAAAGGAAGGGGCATAACCATAGCTAAGTGTGGGCCTAGCTACATGTCTTATGGCCTGTATTTTTCTATCTTCCCCAAAATTGAAAGTTCCATAAAGGGTGGTTCCAATGCTGGCATTGAGATTATATTGGTTGTAACGGTCAAAACCTGAAACACTATCAATTACCACCCGCTCCGTTTCCGGATCAAAGCTTCGTTCGTAGGTTTCCATGGTCCAAACGTCCTCATAATTTCCCCCCATGGTCACACTAAAATATTTGGCTATTTTAAAGTTTGTACTGATCGGAATTCGATGCCGAGCTCCAATTTTTGAATTGTCGAACATCCTCCCTGTTAAAAAGTCCTCATCATTTGTAGTGAGGCGGTTTTGGGCATTTACATCATACTGAAAATTTATGTTCTGTATGGCCCCTTTTTTAATGCCATCTCTTTTGGCAAAAGGAAAAATTCTTTCCATACTTGCCTGAAATGTGGGCAAGGTCATGTTTATATTGTCGCTATTGGTTGCCGTTGCCGAAGGGGAGGTCAACTGTGAATGTGTTGCCGTAACACTGAGGTTTACCGACGGATACGCGGGAAACGTTTTGGAATAGGATATGGAGGATGAAAGGGTATTGTTCTGGGTGTTGGGCAGATTTCGTTGCTGTAATGAATTCCTGTAATATTCGCTACTACCTAAATTAACGGAAGCGGAAAATCTGGAATTTGGACTAGCCTTTTGGTCTTGGGAATGGGAAAACTGCAAATTCCAGTTTTTGCTCAAACTATAATCACTAAAACCCTTTTGGCTGTTTACCAAGTTTTCATATCTAAAATTGATGTTCCCCCTATATTTATAGCGTTTGGTGTATATGGATGCCGTTCTAAAACCCCAGCTACCATTGGTATAGAAGTCACCACTTACTGTCACATCGGCATAATCCCCCAAAGGGGTATAATACCCAAAATCCTGCAAAAAGTAACCCCTGTTGGGGTCGTTTCCAAAAGTGGGCATCAATACGCCCGGGGCACTACCAACGCCCAAAGGAAAATAGGCAAAGGGCATTAAAATTGGGGTAGGGACATCGGCTATGTAAAGATTGCTAAACCCAGCTATTACCTTCTTACTGGGAACGAATTTTGCTTTTCTTACCCGTATGTAGTAATCTGGGTTTATGGTATCTTTTGCAGTCGTTATTTTTGCTTCGCTAAGAAAATAGACGGAGTCGTTTTCTTTTTTGGTGATTTCCGCATAGACTTTCATAGCGTCACTGCCCAATTGTCCGGCAGCTGCTTGTTGTTCCGTTCTGGAATTCCAAATAATGGCCTTTTGGGTATCGAAATTAAAACGAATGGAATCGGGAATCACCACATTGGAACCTTGCTTAAAATAAGGAAGCTGGGTGTAGTTACCTAAGGAATCCTTCAATCTCCCAGCATATACTTCATTATTGACGTAATCCATAATGATTATCCCGGCTTTTAATTCGGTGTCTTGATAATAGATTTCCGCTTCGTTGTATAAATATATTTTATTTTCCTTTTGGCTTAATTTAACGTAATCTTTTGCCTTATAGGTAATGTTATCCAGTAATAAAGGAGGTTTTTGATTCAGTGAATCCCTTTGCAGTGAATCCCTTGTCACACTATCATTTAAGATAGGTCTTGGTAGAAGTGGGGCTACGATGGTATCCCTCTGTGCCTTGATTTCCAAAGGAACCACTTTGCCCTCTTGTGCTGTTAGGGAAAATACACCAACAAAAAGTAGGAATAGGAAAAGTACGTACTGTTTATTTGATTGCAAGGCGATATATCCTATTTTTGTAAAGGTTTGGCAATCTGTAAGCCATTAGATTCAGATGTCAAACTTACATATATTTTTTATTCCCGTTATAGGGTATTACCATAAATTTAACCATGAAGGAAGGTGTAAATATTAATAAGAATATGAAATTTAAATCACCAATTGTTTTCTTTGTTTTAATGCTTATTCTTCCAATTTCCTTTGTAGATGGTAAGGAAAATGGCACCTCGCCTGATGACCCATTTATTGTAGTGTTGGATGCGGGACATGGCGGCCATGATCCGGGCAATTTGGGAAATGGTTATTTGGAAAAGAATATTGCCCTTAACATAGTACTTAAGGTAGGGGAAATTCTGTCCGCCAATAAGGATATAAAGGTCATATATACTAGAAAGGACGACACTTTTATAGATCTGTTCGTAAGAGGGGAGATTGCCAATAAGGCAAATGCGGACCTTTTTGTTTCCGTTCACTGCGATTCCCATTCTTCTGATGCCCACGGTGCCGGAACCTTTGTTTTGGGATTACATGCCAATAAGCAAAATTTTGAGATTGCCAAGAAAGAAAACTCCGTAATCTATTTGGAGGATAATTATGAAACGCGGTATGCCGATTATGATATTAATTCCCCGGAATCCGTAATTGGACTGACCATCATGCAGGAGGAATTTCTAGATCAGAGTATCGCCTTGGCCAAAAACATACAGGATAATATGTCCGGGAGATTGAAAAGGACGGATAGAAAAGTGAAACAGGCGGGTTTTATTGTTTTGCATCAGACCTTTATGCCAAGTGTTTTGGTGGAAACAGGTTTTTTGACCAATAAGGACGAAGGGGCCTATCTAAACTCCAAAAAGGGACAGTCGGAAATGGGAACCGCTATTGCGGATGCTATTTTAAAATACAAAAAAGACGTACAGGGAGTAGGACAGACCACCCAAGTTTCAACAACTGAGGAAATTGAAAAAACTATAGAGGACAAAGGGCAAAATGTAATTGCCGTAAAGGTGCCAGCCGAAGATAATTCACTAAATGGGAAAATTGAAAAACCAAAAGAAGAGGTCGTAAAGAAAAAGGAGGAACCTATAATAGTACAAACTGAAAGCACAGTTGAAGAGCCTAATGAAAATGCGCTTATCTATAAGGTACAATTAATGGCGAGCAGTAAGGATTTGGCACTGATGCCTGATAATTTTAAGGGTTTAACTCAAATATCCAAAGAACCTTATAACAATTTGTATAGGTATATGTACGGGGGAACCCAATCTTACAGGGAGGCCAAAATGTTACAGGCCAAGGCCGCCAGAACAGGTTATCCATCCGCCTTTATAGTGGCCTATAAAAAGGGGGAAAGGGTAACAATACCCAAGGACGTGGAGGAGGAATCCCAATAAAGTCATTTGGTCTAATATTTATTCCTAATTTTGTTATTAACATAAAACTGATTACTTGAAACTATCCAGGGAAATTAAGACAGGTATTATAGTTATTGGTGGAATACTTTTATTCATTTTAGGATTCAGCTATTTAAAATCAACACCACTTTTTGACAACAGTAAAACGTTATACGCGGTTTATCCCGATGTTGGCGGTTTACAGGCTGGGACCGTTGTTTCCATTAACGGATTTGCCGTAGGTAAGGTAAACGACATAAAGTTCAAGGATACCAAGGGAAACCTGGTGGTTACCTTTACGGTAAGTAGCGATTTTCAATTTTCCAAAAACAGTACCGTAGAATTGTACGATACAGGAATTATTGGAGGAAAGGGGCTACAGATTTCCCCGGTTTTTGACAATGCGGGAGCAGTTCAGTCTGGGGACACCCTGAGGACGGAGACTCGACCAGGGTTGACGGAACTTGCCCAGGAAAAACTTACCCCCTTGTTCAAGAAATTTGAATCAGCGGTTTCTGATGCTGATTCTGTGCTGATCAGTGTCAACAATGTATTGGATACCGATACCAAAAAGGATTTGCAGCAGGCCATCAATGGATTGAGTGACCTCATGGTGAGTCTTAATGGAAGCGCAAAAGTGTTGAATGACATTCTAGCTAACAATGAGAAAAAGTTGGACAGCTCGCTTACCAATTTCGAGACCCTAACATACAACTTTGCCAGACTTTCCGATACGTTGAACAATGCTGGTTTGGGCAGGACTTTCGCTAGTTTGGAAACTACCATGGAAAATTTGAACAAGGTGGTGTCAAAAATTGAAAAAGGAGATGGTACCTTCGGAAAGTTAATGAACGACCAAGAATTGTATTCCAATTTAACGAGTG
>JAUIGC010000251.1 GCA_030429835.1 Bacteroidia bacterium | reverse complement strand
TAATTCTTGCCCACTTTTTTCATTACCAAGGGTCTGCCCAAAACCTGCACCTCAGCAATTTTGACATCAAGTATGGGCAGGTAACAGCGATGTCCATCACCAAATATCATGCTATCGGAGCCCATTTGTACAGTGAAAAGAACCAACTCATGTTCAACCCCGATGGTTATTTAACAGAGGACAAACTTTACCTGGATAATAATTACGAAAAGCTTACCACTTATGATTACATTAATAATGCGTCAAAAGCCATAGAGAAAAAATTCAATCCATTAGGTAAACAAGAAGGTTTGGATAAAACCCTTTATATCTATGAAACACCCATTGGTATAATTTCGGATGACCTACCCGAAACCGTAAAAAACGATGAAGGTCAATACATTGTTCTTGGCGGTTTAAAATACGGTGCAATCTTTAAGTACAAAAAATACGTGATCGTCTATGAGCTTGCGGAAGCAAACAATGGAGAAAGCAAGGTGTTCTACTCCAGTGAATATACCTACGATGGACTAAAACTAGATGAATCCTACAATCAAAAGGATATACGTTATTTTAAATACAATGACAAAAAGTTATTGGAGGAAGAATTGGGCATGTCCAAGATTTGGGAAAGCCTTTTATATAAGTATGTTTACGACCAGCGTGGCAATTGGATTGAAAGAACCAAATTTAGGGCATCAAACTTTACCGAAACCAAATATCAATGGATCATCGATGAGGTAAAATACAGGACCATCACGTACACAGATGGCACGGCAACAGGTAGCAATGTGCCAAGTACTCCAGAAATCGCCTATTCATCCAACCAGAGCAAATTGAAAGACCTCCCAAAACTCAGCGATCCCATATTGATGTCCAAATCCATGAAATTCCTTCAAGATATCACTAAGCTCAGAAACAAAAACAACAAAGGTACAAGCAACGCAACTAAAAACGAGATTTCCCCAACATGTTTAAACGGTGACTGTTCTAATGGGTTTGGGAAAGCTGATTTTGGGACATATACCATTGAAGGTTTTTTTAGTGATGGCAAGGCCAATGGCCAAGGAACTTTATTCTACAAGGATAATTCAGGATATTATCAAGGCAACTTTGTAAATGGTTTCAGGGACGGATTCGGTATATACACCTGGGTCGGCAGTAAAAACTACTACATCGGACAATGGGAAAAGGGTTTTCAAAACGGATATGGCTACATCAAAAATGGGGGTGAAATATTGCAGGCGGGTAAATATGAAAAAGGGAAATTGACCCAAGACCTACTAACCAATAACTATAAGAACAAAATAGCAAAGGGAAACTGTGTAGGTGACTGTCAGAATGGATTTGGATACTATAAGTATGATAATGGAGATAGCTATGTTGGATTTTTCACCAATGGCAAAAGAGATCATTTAGGTGCTTACTCTTGGAAATCTGGAATGGCGCATATCGGAACAATTGTTAATGAACAGCATAACGGTTACGGTCAAGAATTCTATAGACCTAGCGGACAATATTATTTGGGTGATTTTTCACAAGGAAAACGTAATGGACTTGGCATTTTTTATAACAAAGAGCATCAAATACTACAAAAAGGTATTTGGGGTGATGGGCAATTGACCGGAAAGTTCTAGAAAACTTGAGCGCTTTTATGAAAAGCTTAAGCTACTCAAGATTCCTTGAGTATTAAAAAATCAAAATTTAGCGAACGGAACGCAGTGAAGTGCTGCAAGCCCCAAATCTTGCCAAACTAACCATACTGAGCGAGGCAATTTTATCTATTAATCCGCTATACTCTTCCCATCATTTGAGTTAATCCAATGGTCTGTTGACCTCAATTTTATATTTCCAATCTCCATTCCGTTATTTTAAGCTTTAGATTGCTTTTCCATAGGTCCAATTTATTTTTTCGTCAAATTGCGTCAATTTTTTCGTCAAAAATTTCCAGTGTTTATGGGGCTTCCCGAAGGGTTTACTGTAGATTTCGGAAAAGTTTACTGTAACCCCTGATTTTGAACAGTATTCCAAAAATATTTTAATTAAATGGTTTTCAACTTGTTGAAGACTCGAAAACAACCGTGATGGCGCAATTTGCGCATCACCCTCTTGCTATTCGTTTTTTCACGCGAGCGTGAAAACCCAAATACCTTTCTTTTAGTGTATGGAGTATCAATAAACTCTGTGGTTTTTGTCTCTTTGTAGCTGTTGATTGGACTTATCTTCACGAACTACAAAAACAAATTAGAAACCAAATACAGAAGGTGAAGTTCAGACTTGGGACAAAATTTATGATGTGCATTTATGAATGGCTTTTCCGAATTACAAATCAAAAGTCAAGATCTCCAAACTTTTCCCTATTGTCATTTGAATCTGAAAATTTCGAATCCAGAATCGTTTCTAGACCACTCATATCTTCACTTATTTTCTTATCCAATACTCTTGCATAAACTTGGGTAGTGGCCAATTTTGTATGTCCTAATATTTTGGAAACCGTCTCTATGGGAACCCCATTACTCAAAGTAATCGTAGTTGCAAAAGTGTGCCTTGCCATATGGAAAGAAACATTTTTTGGAATGTCACATGCATCCGCGATTTCCTTTAAATAACTGTTCAATTTTTGATTGGAGATTCTAGGGAATAGTTTTTCAGGTTCTCGTTTAGGATGATATTGGTATCGTTTAATAATAGATAATGCTGGACCAACCAATGGAAGCTTAAAACTATTCTTCGTTTTCATCCTTTTTGTGCTTATCCAATATTTTCCATCAATGCCAAGTACAAGGTTATCTTCGCTAAGACCCATTATATCACAATAAGAAATACCAGTATAGCAACTAAAAACAAACAAGTCTTTTACTATACGTAACCGTTCAATCCCTGTGTGATATTCTTGAATTTTCTGAAGTTCAGGTAAGTTCAAAAACTCCCTTTCCTTTCTTTCCATTCTAATTTTAAACTTTTGAAATGGGTCTTTATCTATCCATTCATTATCAACGGCTATTCTAATCATTTTTCGTAGACGTTGAATATGCTTCATTGCACCGTTGTTTGAAAGGTTAGCGTGATGATTTATGGGATGTAGTTTGCGTAAATATGTTTCAAATCCGACTATAAATTGGTGTTTAAGTTGTGATAGTCTGTAGTCATCACATTTATATTGTTGTTTGATATACTTCAACAGGTACTTCTGACATGTCTTGTAATGACTAAGAGTAGCCTTGCAAAGACTATGTGCATTGTGTGTGTTGTGATACTCAAACAAACTCTTTAAAGTAACTTCACTCACATCTTCTCCAAAATAGTGCGCTTTCACCATCTGTGGAGTGATATGGGACGTTCTAGACCGAAGTTCACGATAGCATTGAAAAAGTTCTGTTTCAACTTCCATCAGATAAGTATTGATTTCCTGAGCTTCTTTTGTTCGCCCCAGAACCTTCGACCCTTTACTGTCCCAGATCTCTTTTGGGATAGTATACTTTAAACTCATGTTTGCCCTTTGCGAATCAACGGTGATTCGGGCATAAATCTTTGCGTTGCCGTCATTTCTTCGGGAAGTACTTATCCAGAAACTGATTGAAAATGTTGTCCGGGTTCTCATAGGTTTTGTGTTAAATTGAACGATAATTACCTACGAAAGTCAAATACTAAGTGATTGTAATATAGTTAATTACATGCTTATTCGGTTAACACTTTGAAGAAAAAAATTTACTAACCGAATTACAAACCAAAACATACCATTTCAAACCAATTCAAATGGGGCTCCTAAAAAAATAAAACCTTGCAAATCAATAAGATATGCAAGGTTTTGTTTTTATTTGAACTCTTAAAGTGATCGCGGAAGGATTCGAACCTTCGACCGTCTGCTTAGAAGGCAGATGCTCTATCCAGCTGAGCTACGCGACCTAAGTTTGCGGGTGCAAAGATACTAATGTCTTCGGTTGTAAAAAATATTTTT
>JAUIGC010000250.1 GCA_030429835.1 Bacteroidia bacterium | reverse complement strand
GATGAAAATGTAATACCTTTTTTGCCCCACATCCCAGCGCTAAGAGCATCCATGTTTTGGATGCTCTTTTTGTTTGATAGATTTTAGTGGTGTTTATGCCCGTTTAGCAATGATATTCTTAAATTTGTATTCCTTTTAAATAGGAATAGAATGTTTGATAATTTAAGCGATAAGTTAGATAAAGCTCTTCACGTACTCAAAGGTCACGGGCAAATCACGGAAATCAATGTTGCGGAGACCACCAAAGAGGTGCGTAGGGCTCTTTTGGATGCGGATGTCAATTTTAAGATTGCCAAGGAATTTACCAATAGGGTAAAGGAAAAGGCCTTGGGGCAAAACGTTTTGACTACGTTGCAGCCCGGGCAGCTCATGGTCAAAATTGTCAAGGACGAGCTAACGGAATTAATGGGGGGAGAGTCCGAGGGTATAAACCTTTCGGGTAACCCATCGGTTATTTTAATGTCCGGTCTACAAGGGTCCGGTAAAACAACTTTTTCCGGAAAATTGGCGAACTTCTTAAAGACCAAAAAATCAAAGAATCCATTGTTGGTTGCATGTGATGTGTACCGTCCTGCAGCGATAGATCAGCTTCATGTGGTTGGGGAGCAAATAAATGTTCCTGTGTATTCGGATAGGGAAAATAACGATCCTGTAGCCATTGCCAAGGCGGGTATTGCAAAGGCAAAAGCGGATGGAAACAATGTGGTCATCATCGATACCGCGGGTCGTTTGGCCGTGGATGAGAAGATGATGAACGAAATATCGGATATCCATAAAGCTATCAATCCACAGGAGACCTTATTTGTTGTGGATTCAATGACAGGTCAGGATGCGGTAAATACGGCTAAAGCCTTTAACGATGTTTTGAATTTCGATGGTGTCATCCTAACCAAGTTGGATGGTGATACTCGTGGTGGTGCTGCAATTTCCATTAAATCGGTAGTAAACAAACCGATTAAGTTTATTGGTACTGGTGAGAAGATGGAGGCTATCGATATTTTCTATCCTTCCCGTATGGCGGACCGTATCCTTGGGATGGGAGATGTGGTGTCCTTGGTGGAAAGGGCCCAGGAACAATTCGATGAGGAGGAAGCCAGAAAGATTCAGAAGAAAATAGCCAAAAATAAATTTGGTTTTGATGATTTCTTAAGCCAGATCCAGCAGATTAAGAAAATGGGTAATATGAAGGACCTTATGGGAATGATACCTGGCGCAGGTAAAGCTCTAAAGGGTCTGGATATAGATGATGATGCCTTTAAGCATATTGAGGCCATTATTTATTCCATGACACCAGATGAAAGGTCCAACCCTTCCAAGTTAAATGCCAGTAGGAAAAAGCGAATTGCCAAAGGTAGCGGCAGGGAGGTACAGGAGGTTAATCAATTACTCAAACAGTTCGACCAGATGAGCAAAATGATGAAAATGATGCAAGGCGGTGGCGGTAAAAAAATGATGCAAATGATGAGCGGCCTAGGACGTTAGGAATAATAGCAATTTAAAAAATTTAGTAAAAGGCCAATATGGAAATACTTGACGGGAAAAAAATTTCAAATCAAATAAAGGAGGAAATTGCTGCCGAAGTAGCAAAAATGAGGGAAAGAGGGGAGAAAGTGCCTCATTTGGCGGCAGTCATTGTAGGTAACGACGGTGCAAGTCTTACCTATGTAGGCAGTAAGGTGCGCTCTTGTGAGCGGGTAGGTTTTGAATCTACAATGGTAAGGTTGCCCAGTACGACTTCGGAACAGGAATTATTGAAAAAAATACACGAGCTAAACGAGGATAAGGATATTGACGGCTTCATCGTGCAACTGCCCTTACCAGAGCAAATTGATACCCAAAAAGTTATTATGGCCGTTCATCCTGATAAGGATGTAGACGGTTTCCATCCCATGAATTTTGGTAAAATGGCATTGGATATGAGCACCTTTATTCCGGCAACTCCTTTTGGAATTCTGGAATTGTTGGAGCGTTATCAGGTGGACACAAAAGGCAAGCATACCGTAGTTATCGGTAGAAGTCATATAGTGGGGAGGCCTATGAGTATTCTTATGGGACGAAAAGGTTGGCCCGGGAATTCAACGGTAACATTGACCCATAGCCATACTAAGAATATTACTCAAATAATTTCCCAGGCAGACATTGTTATTTCCGCACTTGGGGTGCCCAATTTTCTTAAGGCCGAAATGGTGAAGGACGATGCTGTGGTAATCGATGTGGGAATTACTAGAGTTCCGGATGAAACACGTGAAAGGGGTTATTATATTACAGGTGACGTAGATTACGAAAATGTAAGTAAAAAAGCTTCTTACATTACTCCGGTGCCAGGAGGTGTAGGTCCCATGACCATAGCAATGTTGTTAAAAAATACCTTACTTGCCCGGGAAAGGCATAGGAGTAGGGAATAATAAGAATATAGGAAAAGTGAATGCCCTACGATTGAGATTGTGGGGCTTTTTAGTTTGGAATTTTTCTAGCCTCTATACCGGTTTCCGTAGAATCATTAGGAATAAGAATATCGATGTCATTACTGTCGTCATAATCACAGCTGCTTACGGCAAAAATTCCAAGAAAAATAAAAAGTACTGCCAATAGTTTTTTCATAGTCGTAAGAATTGGGGTTCCTAAAATGCTAGCATCAATCTAGTTTTATACTATCATAATTAAAACGCATAAATTTATGTATTGGTATAACCTAGTTTAAAGCCTATCTTTTTAATAGTTCTTTGTTCGCATACTTGCCGAACTTTAAATGGGGTCTACTTTGGAATGTTGTTAAAATGGACTACCTTTTAATCCAAAAACCGACCTTATGACCCGATATCTCTTCCTTAGTTGTATTTGTGTCCTGATATTATCCTCCTGTGAGGAAATAAAGGATTCAACTTATAATATTGACGTAAGTTTTACCGAGAACGCAAGCTCCGATAGTATGGATGGGAGGTTGCTGTTGATGCTCTCTACGGATGACAGTAAAGAACCTCGATTTCAAATTAATGATGGTCTAAATACCCAATTAATCTTTGGTGTGAATGTAGATGGCATGTTACCTGGTGAACCCATTACCTTTGATGAGGCCGTATTTGGATATCCCTATCCCAGTATGAAGGAGATTCCACCAGGAGAATATAATGTACAGGCACTTTTACATGTTTACGAAACTTTCAATTTGTCAACGGGCCACACCGTAAAATTGCCTATGGACAATGGCGAAGGTCAGCAGTGGAGAAGTTCACCGGGTAATCTCTATAGCATGCCTTTTAAAATTAGAGTGGGAAGTACGGGTATTGAAAATGTTTCAGTGGTAATGGACCAAGTCATTCCACCGATACCGGAACCAGAGGATACGGAATGGATCAAACATATAAAGATTAAATCTGAAAAACTATCGGAATTTTATGGTCGGGATATGTACTTGGGAGCTCATGTTTTACTGCCCAAAGGTTTTGCGGAACATCCTGAGGCAAAATATCCTTTGATGGTTTTTCATGGACATTTTCCGGACGATTTTGGAGGTTTTAGAACCACTCCTCCCGATCCTAACTTAGAGCCGGAATACTCCGAACGTTTTGAATTGGAAGGTTACAATATTATCCAGCAACAGGAGGCCTATGATTTTTATAAAAGATGGAACGAACCGGACTTCCCCAGGTTTGTTATCATAGAAATTCAGCATCCAACACCCTATTATGATGATTCCTATGCCGTTAATTCCGCTAGTCAGGGACCGTATGGTGATGCTATTACCTATGAACTTATTCCATATATCGAAAAGGAATTTCGGGGAATGGGTGAGGGTTGGTCCCGGTTTCTGTACGGCGGTTCTACCGGAGGGTGGGAGGCTTTGGCCGTACAGGTTAAATATCCAGAAGAGTATAATGGTTGTTTTGCCGCTTGCCCGGACCCAATTGATTTTAGGGCCTATTGTCTTACCAATATCTATGAAG
>JAUIGC010000249.1 GCA_030429835.1 Bacteroidia bacterium | reverse complement strand
CAAGGTGCGGACGATTTCACTAGTCAGCCAAGTGGTGCTGCCGGAGCTCGAGTAAGCTGTACAGGAATTATCCAATAACGCTAAAAATAGTATGAATAAAAGCCATCCCCAGAGGTGGCTTTTTTTATTTTTAATCGTTAAATTCGGCTTCTATGCAGTTAGACCTTTTAGTAGAACGATTTCAGAAGAAAGATGCCTCGGCTTTTGAAACACTTTATGGTATGTACTCCAAAAACATTTGCGGTGTCATTAATACAATTGTTAAGAACGAAGGCCGCTCCCAAGAGATATGTCAGGATGTTTTTGTGAAAATTTGGAATAATTCCAGTAGCTATAATGCATCAAAAGGAAGGTTTTTTACTTGGATATTGAATATTGCAAGAAATGCAGCTATCGATGAAATACGCAGTAGGTCGTATAAAAATGAAAAAAAGAACCTTTCCGCAGATTACTTCGTAAGTGTTTTGGAAAGTAGGGAGGAAGAAAGTAATGCTACTGTTGATACAAAAGGTCTTAAAAAGTTGGTACAAAGTCTAAAGAAAAAATGTGTTCAAATTATAGAACTGCTATATTTTAGAGGGTATACCCAAAAAGAAGCTGCCGAGGAATTGGCCATACCAGTAGGAACCGTAAAAACAAGGAATAGAAGCTGTATCTCCAAACTCAGGGAAAACATGGAAGTAAAATAAATGAATGTTCAAGAATACATAGCGTCAGGGATATTGGAACTTTATGTTGCAGGTGTTCTTACAGAGAAAGAAAATCTGGAGGTAGCTGCCTATGCACAGGAATATCCTGAAATCATGGTTGAAATACTAGCCATTGAGAATGCCATTTTGGAATTGACTCGAAAAAGCAGTTCCGTGAATCCGTATTCTTTTGATACGCTTAAACCTAAATTGGACAACTTGGAATCCGATACAAAAGTAATTCCTATGAAAAAGGAAACTTCCAATTGGTCTTCTTATTTAGGATGGGCCGCTTCCATACTACTGGCTATTGGCTTATTCTGGGTATATACTCAAAATGAGAATCTAAAATCTGAAATTCAGCTCGTAGAACAGCAAAATCAGCAATTGGAACAACAAATTGCCGATTCTGATGCTTCCCTTGAAAAAACCCAGGACTTACTCAACACCTTAAGGGACAAGGATATTTCCGTAATCCCCTTAGGCGGACAAGAAGTATCGCCTACCTCTTATGCAAAGGCGTATTGGAACAAGCAGGAAGAAAAGGTTTTTATAGATGCCCAAGGTTTGCCTGAACCACCCGATGGTTTTGTCTATCAGGTCTGGTCGCTAAAACTTTCACCATTAACTCCGACAAGTATGGGATTATTGGAAGATTTTGCCATGGATGACAACAAGGTATTTGCCCTAAATAATCCTAACGATTCCGAGGCCTTTGGTATAACCTTGGAACCCGCAGGCGGTAGCGAATCCCCTACTTTAGATCAATTATATGCCTTGGGTGTGGTTTCCACATCCTAAATAAATCGATTCCAAACAGCTTTTAAATACTGGAAAATTTACTATTTTTCAATCATGGATTTAAAGAAACTCTTCGGAACCATTCTCACATTGCTAGGCATTGGTGGTTTGGTATATGCCGCTATCTTATTTGGCAATAGTACAGGAACTACAAAGGCCCTAATTGTTTATGCCGTATTGGGTGCAATCTTCTTCTTTTCGGGAATTGGATTGATCCGAACAACAAAAGGGAAAGAGTAACTTAGGATTTATATATCCTTGGATATCCTGTGAAAGCCCAGAGTCTTTACCACCCATTTTGGCAAGGGTTTGGTGGGATTCCTGTTTTTTAAGTTCAAGTATAATCCCAAAGGTTTAAAAATGGGAACCTTATGCGTTTCCACAAATTCTATCAAGGTTCCGTCCGGGTCTTCTACATAACTAAAATGCCCGGCAGCATCGCCCATATCAAAGCTATTGGTACTATCTACTGTAAAAGGATAGTTAAGCCCTGCAGCCCGTTGCCTAAGTTTTTCCATACCATGAACATCAAAACAAAGGTGAATATATCCCAGATCTCCCCATAACCTATTTTCAAATATTTTAACGGGATCTCTATCCAAGGCTTGCAGTAACTCAATTTGGGTAGGACCCAAAAGCTCCCCAAAACCGCCAAAGTTAGGTCGGGAATGTTGAAGTACCACTTTTCTATAAAGACCCAATTTTTTGCGGTTTGTATTTAAGGGAAGTTTTACGGTTTCTTCACTGAGCACTTTACCATACCCCAACAATTCCTTATAAAACCTAATGGAATCCGGAATGTGGGAAACACCTATAACGGCACCTAGAACACCGCCAGTACTTTGTTTTGTTCTGGAAAAACGATAACTGTCCGCTACAACCTCTACCAAGTTATCCCAGGGATCTTGAAAATAGAAGGAAGAGATTCCCTCTTTATTAATCTCAATATCTGTTTGATAAGGTAAATTCAGTTTTTTAAGGGCCTCAAAACTGGTGGTAATATCCATGGTTCTTAATTTCATGGCATTGATTCCCAAGTCTCCTAAGATAACAGGGGTCTTCGGTTTCTCCGGTATCCTACTTGTAAATTGCCATATTTCCAATCCACCACCCCCTTGCATATTCAAGGACAGATAGGCATTTCTATGACAGACCTCTTCTTGGGTGTATCTGGTCATTAGGGTTGCCGGGGCTTCGTCCTTAAATAACAATATATCAAACCCCAGATGCTTTCTGTACCAATTGAAAACAGCCTTGGTGTCAGATACACCAATTCCTACTTGCTGAATGCCATTGATTATATCAGGTGTTATAGGGCGTTTTGATGAGTTTATCATGTATGGTCTTTAATTTTTGGCTGGAATATCCCATTTTAAATAGTACAACCAGCAGTAAATTGGACAGGTTCACTCTTAAGTAGGAATTGGAATCGTATTTTCTAGCGGATACAATAAGGTTGTTTTTTACAATTTTATATCTAAGGCCATGCTTTTTTATGCGTTTAAAAAACTCAAAGTCCTCCATCAGAACTTGGGTTTCATCAAATTGCCCTAAACTATTGAAAAGTTTTGCCTTGATAAAAAGACATTGGTCACCGCCTCCCGTAAAAATACCGTCCTTGCCGGTGAAATAGGAATTGATGCGCAAGGGTAGACTCTCCTTGTCAAACCTATACGAAAAGAATCCCGCATCATAGTCTTCCTCTATAGTTCTTCTAATATCGACTAGAAACGTTTCAGGTGGTCTCACATCGGCGTGTAAAAATGCCAAGACATCTCCCTTCGCTTTTCTGGCCGCCTCGTTCATCTGTGATGCCCTACCTTTCTTATGGCACTTGAGAACAATAGCATTTTCTAGGGTTTCATTGCAAAAATTAGCATGGCTTTCAGGAGAAAGCGCCACCAATATTTCAAAGGGTTCTTTCTTTTTTAAACCTGATAGTTTTCGAACTAAAAAGTCAATATTCTCGGCTTCCTTATGTGCTGGGATAATTATACTGATCATAAAAGCAAAAACATCATTCCCTAAAATGTAATTTAATATAGTGATGTGCTAAATCTACGGAAATAGATTGCGAAAGGTTTTAAATAAGCATTACAATTCTAGAAATAATATCTGAAAGTTTAAAGATTATTTACGACCTAATATAGAACCTTACCTTATACAACTTCGTATATGTTAAAAAAATAAGTATGATTCGATTAAAATATTTATATAGTTTATTGATAATCCTGTTTTTAGGATTTAATGAGGGCAACGCACAGGCCCAATCCCCAAAAGAGAAAATTGATTTCAACGAACTTTCAGAGCAGTTTCTCCATAGAATAAAAAACAATGAAAGTACCCAAGAAATTCAGGACATTTTATCAAGCACTACTATAGATGTACTGGAAAAAACGTTGGATACGAACGACAAAAAATTGGCCTTTTGGGTAAACATCTACAATGCCTATATCCAAGT
>JAUIGC010000248.1 GCA_030429835.1 Bacteroidia bacterium | reverse complement strand
GACTTACCCATAAGTTTGTCCAATAACCATTTGCTCATACCTGACAACCGCTTGTTGGATGGTCGCTGGGACATTAAAGTAAGTTGGGAATACAACGATACAGAATATTTACATAAAGAAAAAATCACTTTTTAAACCATGGTACTATCGGCCTTTATATTAGGTTTTATGGGAAGTCTTCACTGCATAGGTATGTGCGGCCCCATTGCCTTTATGTTGCCGGTAGACCATAGCAACAATCTCAAAAAATTTGGTCAAATAAGTCTTTACCACATTGGAAGACTTCTAGCCTATGGAATTATAGGTTTGGTTTTTGGTCTATTGGGAAAAGGACTTTTTGTTTTTGGAATGCAGCAAAGACTTTCCATTGCTATTGGAATCCTTATGATACTATTGGTACTTATCCCCTCCAAAATCCTTAAAAAAATCCATATAGGGCGCCCTGTTTATAAAGTCATATCAAAAATAAAAAGTAGGTTGGGCCAAGAATTTAAAAAGAAAACACCTGACACCTTTTTAACCATAGGTTTCCTAAATGGTTTTCTTCCCTGTGGATTGGTCTATATGGCACTTTTCGGCGCCATTGCCATGGGTAGTGTGGCCCAGGGAAGTCTTTATATGGTACTTTTTGGCCTGGGGACGGTTCCACTGATGACGAGCGCCGTATACTTCAGTTCGCTATTGAAAGGAAGCGTAAAGCAACGGATCCAAAAATTGATTCCTGTTTTTGTGGTTCTAATGGGAACTCTTTTCATAATTAGGGGTCTAGGACTGGGAATTCCATATTTGTCTCCCAAACCAGTTACGCAGATGGTTTCTGCGAATATTGAATGTCACCAATGAACGTCCAATGAAAAAACTTCCCAATGATATTGTTCTTAGGCCAAGATTCCAATTGGAGATTCTCGGCAATAGGGAACTCTTATTGAGAAAATTTTTGGATACTAAAAAAGACCCATTTCATATTAAATGTCTGGACAACCATATTTTCATAAAATTCAATACGCAAGCAGCACATTTTGGATCACCTCAACTTCATTTGGAAATTGATTCACTTGATGAAAAAACTTCAAAAATATATGGCTTTTTTGGTCCAAACCCTACCCTTTGGACCTTCTTTATGTTTTTACATTTTATAGTGGCCACCTTGTTCATCATAGTGGGCATTTGGGCCTATGTTAGTTCCTCCCTCCATAAACCTTACGGACTTCAACTAGGGTTTATGGCCTTACTTGTGGTCATATGGTTTGCCCTTTATACCTTTGGACAAATGGGCAAAAGAAAAGGCAAGCCCCAAATGCAGGAACTGTACGCTTTTATGATGGAAACACTGGAATAGTCGCTATCTCTCAGATATCTTGTTCATAGCATTTAAAAAGTACCGAATGTCTATTATAAATCATTACTTACTGTTCCCTAAAACGGGATTGAGAGGTTTTTTCATCAATTGTTTTTTATATGAGGTCTCGACTACGCTAGACCCGATTTAAAAATTATTCAAAAGATTTATTCCTGACAGCAAAAAAGATTTTATGGCAAACAAACCCGAAATCAAAAACAGAAAAGATATAGCTCACCTTGTGTGCACCTTTTACGAAAAGGTAAGAAAGGATACCATTCTTGGCCCTGTCTTCAACGGTATAATTACTGATTGGGATGCCCACTTGGAAATCTTGACAGATTTTTGGGAATCGCAGCTGTTCATGAAAAGAAAGTATATAGGGGACCCCATTAAGGCCCATCAAAAAACAGATGATTTCATGGGCAACACCATGACCATGGAGCACTTTGGTATATGGCTAAACCTTTGGTTCGCTACCCTAGACGAGCTTTTTTCAGGTGAGACGGTTTGGATAGCAAAAAATAGAGCCCGAAAAATGAATACTATGCTGTTCATGAAAATATATGAGCATCGGCACTCCAAATAAAGGATGCACTTAAGAATCAACCAAAGGTTATCATCCGAACACTTTGGCACTTTTACAGGAAGTATAATTTTAACAAGGAACAAATCGGTTTAAAATCCTTAATTTTAAAATCACCAAGATTTTATAAATCAATTAATCCATTCCATGAACAACAAAAACTCCCGAAGGTCCTTTATCAAAAAAGCTACCTTAACCTCAGCTGCCGTAACATCCGCACCATATATTTTCGCTTCAAACTTTGAAGAAAGACTTTTACTTACAAGAGATTATATACCTCAAAATTATAGTGCCAATGACCATATTAACCTTGCACTGATAGGGACGGGCATACAGGGCATATATGATACCCAAAGTGCATTAAGGGTCGATGGAGTACAATTAGTTGCCGCATGCGATTTGTATACGGGTCGTCTGGAGCGAGCCAAAGAACTTTGGGGCGATTCTATTTTTACGACTAGGGACTATCGGGATATTTTGAACAGAAAAGATATTGATGCAGTTATTATTGCGACACCTGATCATTGGCATCAGAAGATTACAATCGATGCCTTAAAGGCGGGAAAGCACGTCTACTGTGAAAAACCTATGGTGCAAAAGGCAGAAGAAGGCGAGGCCATAATAAATGCTCAAAAAGCTAGCGGTAAAATATGCCAAATTGGAAGCCAGGGTATGTCTTCCTTAGGGAACGAAAAAGCCAAACAATTGTATGAGGAAGGGGCAATAGGTGATATCGTCATGTTGGATATGTATAACGATAGGTATTCCGCCGAAGGCGCATGGCAGTATCCCATCCCGCCAGATGCAAATCCGGAAACCGTCGACTTCGACACCTTTTTGGGAAAGGCGCCCAAAGTACCTTTTGAGCCCAAGCGCTTTTTTAGATGGCGAAATTATCAGGATTATGGTACCGGTGTGGCTGGTGATTTGTTCGTTCATGCCTTCTCCACCTTAAATTATGTCATAAGCTCACAAGGTCCAAATAGGGCATTGGCCACGGGCGGACTCAGATATTGGAAAGACGGTAGGGACGTACCGGACGTTTCCATTACCTTATATGACTACCCTAAAACTGAAACCCATGCTGCCTTCAATGCAGCTTTTAAAATCAATTTCATTGCCGGAAGCGGAGGAGGTGGCGGTTTTAAACTTATAGGTACCGAGGGCGAAATGGAAGTAGGCCAAAATTCCGTTTCTGTAAAACGCTCCAAACTGAACATGATACCGCAAGGTTATTCCATGGTATCCTTTACCGAAGATATGCAGAAAAAAATCCGGGAAGGATATACACAGGAAAATCTGGAACCAAGGGCATCTTCCCTAAGTACCGGAACAACAACTTGGGAGGCGGAAAGGGATTATAAAGGTGGGCATTATGACCACTTTAATAACTTTTTTACTGCAATACGAAACAACGGTTCCGTAATTGAAGATCCCACATTTGGTTTAAGAGCGGCGGGTGCCGCCCTATTGGCCAATGAAAGCTACTATAAAAAACAACCTGTTAACTGGGATCCCGTAAAAATGATGCTGACATAGAAAAGGGTGCTTTCGCACCCTTTTACAACCAACTAAAATAAACTGTGACTCCAACCTATAACTAAATCTTAAAGGTTATCACAGGTAGGCTTGCATGGTTAGCAATATCCTCTCCTATACTGCCCATAAAAAAATGGGACAGGCCTCTTCTTCCATGGGTGGGGACACCAATCATATCGGCATTGCTTTCCATTCCAAAATTCAATACACCTCGTTCTACGTTGTAGTCGTTATAAATAGCTATAAGAAGATCAAAGCCGACCAGGTCGCAAAATGATTTTATTCGTTGTTGAATTTCGGCGGTACTTAAAAAATCATCTCCAGGGGTGTTTATATATACCAGTTTCAATTCTGCCGAAAAACTATCGGCAATCGACTTGGCCCTTTGCAGGGCATGGATATTTTCGCTTTTCAAGTCACAGGCAAAAACCATTTGTTTGGGATTGAAATCCTTTGTCTTGGACTTGATGACCAAAACGGGAATATCAGAGTTTCTAACTACTTTCTCAGTATTGGACCCTACGAACATTT
>JAUIGC010000030.1 GCA_030429835.1 Bacteroidia bacterium | reverse complement strand
TAAAGGTATAAATGGACATTCTTCCCAATCTAGAATTCCATCATTGTCATTATCCAAATCAACCTCGTCTCCAATACCATCTCCATCCATATCTTGTGAATAGGACGAGGAACATATTAAAAAACTAAAAATCACCAATAAAATTAGCTGGTTCTTAAAAGTCACCCCAAAATACTTAGAATTTAAGCTTTAAAAGTATTCATGAACGTTGGCATACACCAATCTATGTTGTGTAACTACGGAAAGCCGATGTAAAATTGCCTTTGACTACATTGTAAGTGAACCTATTTTGCATCTAAACCCCTGATTAAGCGAGTTTTTTCAATTTTCGAATAAAGCGTATGAGAACATAAACAACAAAAAGAAGGTCCTTAAATAAGGTTTTGAAACTAAGCATCATCCAAATTTTTACAACCCATTTTAATTTTTAGTAGCTTGTAATACCTAAAAACTTTTTTATGAAACCCTCCATTTATTTGGTTTTATTTCTTGCCTTCTTGGTGCAAGGTTGCAACAATCAAAAACCGGAAGAAACCACTACTAAAACAAAGCCCAATATCATCTATATCCTAGCCGATGATTTGGGCTATGGCGAGCTTGGCGTCTATGGACAGGAAAAAATAGAAACCCCTAATATCGATGCCTTGGCCCGAAACGGAATGCTTTTTACACAGCATTATACCAGTGCCCCCGTATGTGCCCCAGCCCGGTATATGTTATTGACCGGAAAGCATGCTGGGCATGCCTATATTCGAGGTAACGATGAATGGAGCGACCGTGGCGATGTTTGGAACTACAGAGCGATGGCCCATGATTCTACCTTGGAAGGGCAACGGCCCATTCCCTCCAATACTGTTTTACTTCCCCAAAAACTCAAGGAGCAAGGGTATACCACGGGAATGGTAGGGAAATGGGGACTGGGCGCTCCTCATACGGAATCCATTCCTACCAAGATGGGGTTCGATTTTTTCTATGGTTACAACTGTCAGCGTCAGGCCCACACTTATTATCCTCTCCATCTCTACCACAATGAAAACAGGGTACATTTACAGAACGATACCATTGCACCTTCCACCACCTTTCCTGAAGGAACAGACCCGAACGACCCCGCAAGCTATGCAGATTATACTCTTAACGACTACGCCCCGGATTTGATGTTCGACCAAATGATCAACTTTATTTCCAAGCAGCAAAAGGACCCGTTCTTTTTCTATTGGGCCACGCCCATACCCCACAATGCAATCCAGGCCCCTCAACGTTGGGTAGATTATTATACAGAAAAGTTTGGACCGGAAGAACCCTATTTGGGCGACAAGGGCTACTTTCCGCACCAAAATCCGCACGCAGGCTATGCTGCCATGATTTCCTATTTGGATGAGAACGTGGGCAAATTAATTGCCCACCTTAAAAAGGAAGGACTCTATGAAAACACCTTAATACTATTTAGCTCCGATAACGGGGTGACCTTTACCGGAGGTACCGATGGTGAATTTTTCAATAGCTCCGGACCTTTTGGGGAAGAACGTGGTAAAGGCAAGGGGTTTGTATATGAAGGCGGAATTCGTGTGCCCATGATTGCCAGCTGGCCCAGTCATATTGCGCCCGGCTCCAAAACGGACCATATATCGGCACAGTATGATGTAATGGCCACCTTGTCAGATTTAATCGGCTTTGAAAAGCCCGTGGACTCAGATGGCATCAGCTTTTTGCCCACTCTTTTGCAGCAAGAAAATCAAAAAGAACACGAATTCCTGTTTTGGGAATTTCCGGAATATGGGGGACAGGTCGCCTTACGTATGGGCGATTGGAAAGTGGTGCGCCAACACCTTAAGGATGACGAAGAACCTACCTTGGAACTTTATAACCTAGCAACCGACTCCGCAGAAACCCAAAATGTTGCTGCTCAACATCCGGAAATTTTGGAACGGGCCGCTGCTATTTTTGCCGCTGAGCATATGGATGCGGAAACCGAACGCTTTCGAATTCCCTTGATTGAGAAGGGCTTGTTGGGTACCCGATAATATCGCTACGGAAAAGACCCGGCCAATACTTGGATATAGATAAAATATACTGCCCAATTCTTGTTAAGGATTTTATAAATAGCGTATTTCAACCAATAAACAACCCTTTTTACCGATGGCGATAGCTTCATTGGACTAAGAGGACGTAAGTATTAAGAACCGGGTTCATAAAGGCCATTAGCTAGGTCAACGTTCTTTTTATAATTCATAATTCTTTTTAAGATGAAAGCAAAACAGATATTGTCCATCCTTACCATACTAACCATCTGTTTGTTTACCAACGCCCAAGAAAAACCACTTTGCATTTATGATGAATGTGGTTTTGAACCTGGGCAAACCGTGTACCTTTTTGGCGACCAGGTACAGCTCAGGGAAGCCCCCACACTAAAGTCCAAGGTTTTGAAACGGTTGCCTATCGGTACGCGATTGGTAGTCCGGGAAAAACATGAAAATTCTTGGCCCTACAAAGGGGTGGACCACCACTTTTACAAAGTAGCCTATAATAACATGGAAGGTTATGTGCTAGGCGGACTGATTTCTCTGGAAAAAAAGACAATCAATACTATAGTGCATCTATTTGGCTACAGCAGAACGGGTGATGAGGATTATCTCTTGATACGTTCCTTGAAAAAGGATGGCAGTTTTACCGAAAAATCGACCCGGTTGGCCAATGGACAGTTCTATTTGAGTGCTTTGGGAAATAAAGGTCTCCCGAATATTGAGGGAATCCTATTTGTAGATTATCTGGCCGAAGCCTGTGGGGTGGAAGGCGGTGGTATTTACCTTTTTCAACAAGAAGGCGCCCTGCACCAAGTGGCCCGACTCTCACAAGTGTCCGATGCAGGAGTCTATTATTTCTGGGAGGAATTTATTTTTCCCGACGACAACCACGGCATCCCCGGGAAGATTCGCTATAAAAAGGAAATGGGTGAAAACCTAGATGAATCCTCCCATTGGAAAAAGACCAGCAAAGAGACCAAAATACTGGTTTGGAACAATCATGGTTTGGAACTGGCAAATCGATAATAAGTTCAAAATATTTTTGGAAAACCTGCTACTTTCTGTAGCAGGTTTTTTGTTTTTGTATAATTAAGTTTTCCCTAAAACTAAATGTCACTTCAAGTCAATTTTCGAGGTAGAAGAAAATTAGTATCGAGAGGCATTCGGGTAAACAAAGGTTCTCGATACAACGTCTCTTACAGTACGCCACTCGAACTGACATTTGATTTTTAAACGGCAAATTTCCTCCTATTACTTTGTACCTCCTTTCCGTCACTTCGAGTGAATTTTTGAGGTACGAGAAAATTCGTATCGAGAAGCTCTCGGACCCAAAAAGAGTCTGCCCTGAGCGAAGGCGATGGGTTCTCGATACAACGTCTCTTTCAGGACGCCACTCGAACTGACATTTGATTTTTAAACGGCAGATTTACTCCTATTAATTTGTACCTCCTTTCCGTCACTTCGAGTGAATTTTCGAGGTACGAGAAAATTGGTATCGAGAAGCATTCGGGTAAACAAGGGTTCTCGATACAACGTCTCTTTCAGGACGCCCCTCGAACTGATAATCGGAGAAACACCCTTCAGTACTTAGAGAAGAAGGCTCTTGTGGATTTCTCATCGTCCCGATAGCAATCGGTCCTCTGTCGAAATGACTGAAGCAATCCCAATGTCATTTCGAACCAAAACAAAGTGGAGCGTGAGAAATCTAAAACTCCACCCTAGCCTTTTTGAAACCTTTTTTCGGCGATGGAAAAAGTGTCGAATTCCGACCCTCCCCGTTTCACCAAAGTGAAACACCCCTCCCTAACTAGGGAGGGGAGCTTTTTTGTGGTAAGAAATAGATAGCTCTTCAAAAGTTTTCTCAAGGCATAAAACAACCGGCCTATTTTAGGATAGGTAGCAAATCGGGGGGCCTGGGGATGGCCCTTTGAAAATCGCCCAAAAAGTATTCCGATGCAATCGGAAACGGCCTGGGCGATGCGGACCAAGGACTTGCTCGATTTCAAGTATCCTAAAATCAGCCTAGCCTTTTTGGATACTTTTTTGGCGATGGAAAAAGTATCAAATTCAGACCCTTCCGATTTCACTAAAAGGAAACACCCCTCCCTATTCAGGGAAGGGAGCTTTTTCTGGGTAAAAAATATGAGCATATCCAACTTGGGAAAAGCAGTTTGGAAAAATGACGGGCAATGACCAAATGCCGAATTTTTGATTCCCTTTCCAGAAGAATACATCGAGAAAGCTCGGAAAGGTACCTGTTCTGTGCAACGGAACGGCCGAGTTTCGAGATGGGTTTTACGAAGTAAAAATTCCTACTGGAAAGTGCACTTTCTTTTGCTTCGTTTTCTTTAGGCAAGTAAAAAAAATGAAGAGTAATTGTGTTCATTTTTCGTCTTCGCGATGGGAATCGGGACTTTGTCGAAATGACTAAAGTGAACCAAATGTCATTTCGAACTGAATGTAATGAATGTGAGAAATCTAGGCTTAAAAAATGAGATTTCTCAGTCGCAAGCTCCATCGAAATGACCAAACAGAAACAGAAAGTCATTTCGAACCGATTAATAAAGAGTATGAGGAATCTATAGAAACAAGCCATTCATTATCCTCTTAAAAGCTACTTCCTAATTCTTTGAAAATTAATCTGTAGCTTTAGGTATAATCATTCTTGGCCAGACATATGATTTCAAAATACGCTTTATTTCTACGTAGTTCCTATGGATTTCTGATTGCACTTATATTCATTTTAATCCTATGCTTTTCCTGCAAAGAACTTCCTGAGGATAACAAAGACCCTAAAAAAGAACTGCTTATAGCATTGGAAGCTTCCCTAGATACCTTATCGCACGTTTGGTACCCAAGGACCATTGATAGTCTCCGCGGTGGTTTCTGGTCGGACTTTGATTATAAATGGGATAAGGTTGGAAAGCAAAACAAAATGTTGGTGAGTCAGGCTCGGCATGTTTGGACCGCCTCCACCTTGGCCCTGTATTACAATGACTCCAAATATCAGCAAATCGCCAAACACGGATATCATTTCTTAAGAGATTATATGTGGGATTCACAACACGGGGGTTTCCATACCCTGTTAGGTGTAGAAGGGGATTCCCTAAAACTGCTGTCCACTGGGAAAAGCGCCTATGGAAATTCATTTGCCATTTACGGACTGGCCACCTATTATAAGGTCTCAAAGGATACTTCGGCTTTGAATTTGGCCAAAAAAACCTTCCGTTGGTTGGAGGAACATGCCCATGATCCGGAGTATGGAGGCTATTTTGATGTGTTGCAAATGGATGGTTCCTGGATGTTGGATGTTACCGAAAATGACCGTAACTATGACAACTATATCCGGAAGGACTGGAAGGATCAGAATTCGTCCATACATCTATTGGAGAGTTTTACCGCTTTATATGAGGTATGGCCCGATGCCTTGGTAAAAGAACGGCTGGAAGAACTTTTGGTATTGATTAGGGATACCATCACCACGAAAAAAGGCTACCTCACCCTACACTTGCAACGCGACTGGACACCCGTTTCCTATAAAGATTCGACGGAAAGTGTCCGTAAAGAACACTTCTTCTTGGACCATGTCTCCTTCGGTCATGATGTGGAAACCGCTTTTTTACTATTGGAGGCCTCCCATGTGCTAGGCAAGAAAAATGACACGCTTACCATGAGGAGGACAAAAACCATGGTAGACCATGCCTTGGATTGGGGCTGGGACACCTCAAAAGGTGGGTTTTATGAAGGAGGTTACTACTGGGATGAAACCAATACAAGAACTATTGAAGATAACAGGAAGGTATGGTGGACGCAAGCAGAATGCCTGAACACGCTGTTGCTCATGTCCAAACTGTATCCCGAAGAACCCCGGTATTCCAAGTTGTTTGAGAAACAATGGCACTATATTAACACGTATCTGATTGACCATACCCATAACGGTTGGTTTGACTCCGGTTTGGATACAAGTCCGGAAGCGGAAAAAAGGGCCAAGGCCCAGATTTGGAAGGTAAACTATCACAATGTCAGATCATTGATGAACGTCATAAAAATGATGAAGGGTGAATTTGCATTGACCCATTCCCACCAATAAACGCTTTTGGAATCCTTAAAGTTTCCAGCTACGGGTCAAACGGCTTTTCTTTTTTTGCTAACTTAACGGAAACTAAATGATTATGGCTACCTATTCACTGAACATCAATGGAACCTCATACGAGGTCGATGTGGCCCAAGGCACCTCCTTGCTCTGGGTATTACGGGAACACTTGGGACTTACGGGTACCAAATATAGTTGCGGTATCGCGCAATGTGGTAGCTGCACCATCCATTTGGATGGGAATCCGGTTAGGGCCTGTGTCCTTCAAGTGGACAATGTGGCCAATGGACAGAAAATCAAGACCATAGAAGGTCTTTCAGAAAAAGGTGACCATCCCTTACAGCAAGCCTGGATAGAAGCGCAAGCACCTCAATGTGGCTACTGCCAATCGGGGCAAATCATGCAGGCGGCCGCACTCTTGGAAAAAAATCCGAATCCGTCACGAGAAGAAATCAAAAGCCATATGAACGGGGTACTTTGCCGTTGTGGCACCTATTTACGCATCCTAGAGGCCATAGAAATGGCCAAGGAACAAACCACTACAACTTCCTAAGGCCATGAAAAATATCAGCAAAAAAACAATAGCACCCGTAGGCCGCAGACAGTTCCTAAAATCCTCTGGAGGAGCGGCCCTTTTTATTGGAGTTTCGGGCCTATTGCCCAACTTAATTTCCTGTACGGACGCCAAAGGCATGCAGGGCCAATTAGCAAAACACGACGTTACCGCTTGGGTCCGCATCACCGAAGATGGCCAGATTACCATATACAATCCCGCCGCAGAAATGGGCCAGGGATCTATGACGGCACTTCCGGTCATTTTTGCCGAAGAAATGGATGCGGATTGGTCCAAAGTGAACGTAGAGTTTTCTCCCCAGGAATCGGACATTTACGGTTCCCCGGGATGGCAACCCGGCACCAAGCTTATGTTTACCGTGGGCAGCCGCACAACCAATAGCTATTATACCGTAATGCGCAAAGCGGGGGCTCAGGCCCGTTATGTGTTGCTGCATACCGCGGCAACTCATTGGAAGGTGCCCATTGAGGAATTGACTAAGGGTTCCAGTACGATCATTCACGAAAAAAGCGGACAAAAAATATCCTACGGTGACTTGGTGGCCTATTTGACCATGCCCGAAACCTTGCCCGATTTTAATGATGGGGGATTAAAAGATCCAAAAGATTTTAAATTAATCGGAAGTCAAATTCCCCGTACGGAAATCCCACAAAAAGTGGACGGCAGTGCCCAATTTGCCATCGACCTTCGTTTGCCCGATATGGTCTATGGTGTTTTGGAACGGGGTGCCTTACATGGGGCTAAACCCACCCTGAACAATGAATCGGACATCCTGGCCATGGATGGTGTTTTAAAAGTTGTGCCTTTTGACTATGCTATTGGTATTGTGGCCGGTACTTTGGAGGCTGCCTTGGCAGCCAAAAAAGCGCTTGACATTTCATGGAGCGATGCGCAGGCCTCCGGATTCAACTCCCAGGAAATTTACGATGTGTATGCCCAAATGGCCAGTGCCCCGGAAAAGGGAAATACCGTTAATGAAGTGGGGGATGTGGGCCAAGCGTTTCGGATGGCGGCCAAAACCTATGAGGCCGACTTTAAGAACGATTACGTGTACCATGCCCAAATGGAACCCCTCAACGCGGTGGTGCAAGTAGCCGCTGATGGCCAAAGTGCCGAAGTCTGGGTAGGTAGCCAACAGGGTGCGGATACAAAATTGGGAATTCCCGATCTCTTGGGCATTCCCCACGAAGCCGTCAACGTTCACCTGCAATATTTAGGAGGAGGTTTCGGACGACGTAGTATGAACGATTTTGTCCTGGAATGTGGTCGCCTAGCGCAGGAAATGGCACCGAAGCCCGTAAAGTTGATTTGGACCCGGGAGGATGATGTACGCTATGGTGCCTTTAGGCCGCTCACTCTGCAAAGACTCAAAGTAAGTACCGATGCCCAGGGCAACCTCAGCGGTTTCTCGCACTGTGTGGTGGGCGATGGGGGCAATCTGGTGGCCGGTGGGACCCGAAACGATTATTATGCCATCCCTAACCAGTGGGTGGAGTGGCGGGAAGCCTCGCATGGGGTACGCTTAAAACACTGGCGTTCCGTAGGGCACGGGCCCAATAAATTTGCCATTGAGGCGATGTTGGACGAAGTGGCCCATGACCAGAACATGGATCCCGTTGCTTTTCGAAGAAAACTGATGGCCGATTCCCCACGCGCCTTGGCTACCTTGGAAAAAGTGGCCGAAATTTCGGATTGGGAAGCTCCCTTGCCCGAAGGTCGGGCCAAGGGTGTCGCTTTTGTGGAACATGGTTCCTTGGGAACCGGCGTATGTGAAATTTCGGTGGACCGCAACACGGGAAAAATCAACGTGCACCATTTTTGGATTGCCTTGGATGCTGGTGTAGTGGTACAACCGGACAATGTAAAGGCCCAGATGGAAGGGGGCATTATTATGGGCATCAGCTCCGTACTCAAAGAACAGATTACCTTGGTGGATGGCCAAGTACAACAAAGCAACTACGATAGTTATCCACTCTTGCGCATGCAGGAAGTACCCGATAGCATTGAAACGGTGATTATCCCCTCAGCGGAACATCCGGAAGGTGTGGGCGAGACCGCTACCCCTATGGTGGCCGGGGCCATTGCCAATGCCTTTTTAAAATTGACGGGCAAACGCTTGCGACACCTACCTTTTACCCCAGACCGGGTTTTGGAGGTGTTGAAGGGTTAAATGTTTATTGCTGATCAAACACGCTTTATCAGTCATTTCGAACCGACCCTCCCCATTTCACTAAAGTGAAACATCCCTCCCTACGCAGGGAGGGCAGCCTTTTTTAAAGCTAATGTAAACGGGCAACAATAAAATAATTGTTAGGGAAAAACCGGCCTATTTTAGGATAGGTAGCAAATCGGGGGGCCTTGGAGATGGCCCTTTGGAAATCGCCCAAAAAGTATTCCGATGCAGTCGGAAACGGCCTGGGCGATGCGGACCAAGGACTTTCTCGATTTCAAGTATCCTAAAATCAGCCTAGCCTTTTTGGATACTTTTTCGGCGATGGAAAAAGTATCAAATTCCGACCCTCCCCTTTTCATTAACCTGAAACACCTTATTCTTCCCAAACCGCTATGGCCTCCTTGGCCAATAGCTGCGTCATTCTAAATTCCTTGTGGCGCTGTTCGCTATCCATTTGGTAGTAACAATTGGAATACACATATCCATAATCTTTGGCATCCAGGGCGGATGCCCCAAAATAAATGGCTTTAAACTGTGCCCAATGACAGGCTCCCAAGCACATCATACAAGGTTCGCAACTGGTATAAAGCACACAATCCTTTAAGCCATCCTTGCCCAGTTTTTTAGCGGCCATTTGAATGGCGTGTAGCTCCGCATGCTGGGTAATATCCTGTTCCTTTTTTACTTGGTTGTGTACGGCGCACACTACTTCATCTTGTAATACGATTACCGCCCCAAAAGCCCCTCCGGTAGAAGTATTTTTCCCCTCTTTGGCCTTTGTGATGGCCATGTGCATATAATTTTCGTGCATTCTTGTGATTTATTGTTAAAGATACTTGGTTGATTACGGGGTAAAGTGCTTCTTTACAAGAACATTGAGCGCAATCTGGAAGTAATGCTCTTTTCTGTAAGATTTTTCTTTTCTAGTCTAAAATCGAAAAAGGTTTGTTATTTTGAGAGTCATAAATTTTAAGTTATGAAGGAAATCATTGATTCTCTCGTAGATTTTAGAAATGAGCGGGATTGGGCACAATTTCACAATGCAAAAGACCTAAGCCTTGCCCTTTGTGTTGAATCCTCTGAGCTTTTGGAACTCTTTTTGTGGAAAGATTCTGCGGATGCAGATCCCGAAAAAATCAAGAAAGAACTGGCTGATGTATTTGCATATGCCTTTCTTTTAGCGGAGAAGTTTGATTTTGATGTAAAGGAGATAGTTTTGGACAAAATTCAAGAAAACGCTAAAAAATACCCCATCGAAAAAGCTAAAGGCACAGCAAAGAAATATAATGAGTTATGACTTTAGACTTTGAGGTGAAGCAATATGAGTTTTCCGAAAACCTTTTTTCACAAGTAGGGTCAAACCGATTTATTGAAGACTTATGGCCAATCGTATATATTTTGAGTGATGAGAAACTATGCGAGGCCTACATTGGTGAAACAACGGACGCTGAATCACGTATGATTACTCATCTCAAGAACAATAAAAAAAGTAAGTTGACTACTGTGAGTCTTATAACGAGTGAAAAGTTCAACAAATCAGCGACTTTAGATATTGAATCAAATCTAATAAAGTATGTCTCGGGTGATGGAAAATTCAAACTACTAAACGGAAATTTAGGCCTTGCAAATCATACATATTTTCAAAAAAACGAATATTGGAACATTTTTGCCTCTCTATGGGATGTTTTGCGAAATAGGGGCATTTGCCAACACTCCTTAGACTACATCAACAATTCCGATTTATTTAAATATTCCCCGTATAAATCTTTAAGCTTTGAACAAAGAAAGGGGCTGATTTCAATAATTGAATGTTTACTTAATGACTCATATTCAAATATTATTATTGAAGGAGGTGCGGGAACTGGCAAGACAATATTAGCGATATTTCTTTTTAAACTTTTATCCTCTGATAATGAGGATTTCAATTTCGATGATTTTAAAGAAGATAAAATTGAATTCATCTCTTTAATTAATCACTTAAAGGCAAAATTTAAATCCCCAAAAATGGCCTTAGTGGTTCCAATGTCATCGTTTCGCGGAACCTTAAAAAAGGTTTTTAAAAATATTAAAGGGTTAAAATCCAGTATGGTAATAGGTCCTGCAGAGGTTACAAAAAACAGGTATGACATATTATTGGTTGATGAATCGCATAGACTAAGAAGACGTGTAAATCTTGGAGCCTATTTCGGTGCTTTTGATAAGGCATGTTTGAAGCTTGGTTTTGACAAACAAAAAGCGAACGAACTGGATTTCGTCACTACCCAAGCAAAAAAGACAATATTGTTTTATGATGAGGGCCAATCGATTAAGCCTTCTGATGTGCAAAAAGACTCCTTCGATAATTTAAAAGCAAAAAACGGCACAAAAATTGAAAAACTTCAATCCCAATTCAGGGTCAAAGGAGGTAATGCCTATGTAAAACAAGTAGATGACCTTTTAAATTCCAAATTATTAGAGAAAAAAGGGAAGTATCATTCGTCTAAGTATGAATTCCTCCTATTCAATTCTTTAGGAAATATGATTGAAAAAGTAAAACAAAAAAACAGCCAATACGGCCTATGCAGATTAATTGCAGGGTATTCTTGGGAGTGGGTTTCAAACAAGGACAATAGTGCATATGACATCAATATTCAAGGTATAAAACTTAAATGGAATGGAGTCTCAAATGATTGGATAAATAGTGAAGGTTCAATAGACGAGGTTGGTTGTATCCATACAACTCAAGGGTACGATTTAAATTATACAGGAATAATTTTTGGCAATGAAATAACTTTCAATATGGAAACTCAGAAAATAGAAATAATAAAAGAAAATTATTATGATAAGCTAGGTAAACAATCCATTTCTAATCCTGAAGAGTTAGAAGATTTTATTCTAAATATTTATAAGACTATAATGCTCCGGGGAATTCGTGGAACTTATGTATATGCCTGTGATGAAAATCTTCGTGATTATTTGGCAAAGTCAATTGAAATTGCTGACGAAACAAGAGAATTAGAAATTGAAGAAACACCATTGATTCCGTTTGTGAATTCAGTACCACTATATAACCTCAACGTTGCGGCAGGTAATTTTAGTGAACAACAACAAGTTTCAGATGGTGAAAAGGAATTTATTAAAGTACCTGAATACCATAGAATCACTGAAGACCATTTTGCATGTAATGTTGTTGGTGAATCTATGAACAAAATAATACCTAATAATTCCATTTGCCTTTTTTCAAAATATTCTGGAGGTTCCAGAAACGGTCTTATTGTATTGGCCGAACATACTGATATACAGGACTCAGATTCTGGTTCAAATTATACTGTCAAAGAATATCATAGCAGTAAGATAATCACTGATGAAGGTTGGAGTCATACATCCATTGTTTTAAAACCTTTGTCTAACAATACTGAATATGACGACTTAGTCTTAGAAGAAGACGATTTAGCTACATTTAGAATTATTGGCGTGTTCGAAGGCGTAGTAAAGTAAGACAGAGTCATAAAATGCTAAAAAAGTATTCATCAACGAAAATAGTATTTTAATAATATTCCGAAAGGGCTTGGGAATTTTACATTGGGGGCTAACCCGCCCCAAAAATGGCTCAAGAAACGCGAAAACCGTAAGCTAGAATTTGGCGATATTGTGCACTATCAAAAAATCATTGTCGCCCTTTCGGAAATGTACAGACTCATGAAGGATATTGATAAAATCAATTTTGACAAATGAAAGGAAAGGAGAAGAAAAAAGAGAATAGGAGCGGATATAAACATTTTTGGTCGTTGACTTTATTCTCAATCGCATTAGTATTAGGGCTATGGATTTGGAATTGGCAAACATTGAATGATGTTGGACTGAATGAGAGAGGAACACACGGTGATATGTTTGGAGCAGTTAATGCTATATTTTCGGGTTTGGCTTTTGCAGGAATTATTATTAGCCTATATCTCCAAAGAATTGATTTAAAAAATCAAATGGAACAACTGGAATTAAATTATGAAGAGGTTCAACAGACAAATAGGGAATTCAAAATTCAAAATGACACATTACAAATTCAAAAATTTGAAAATCAATATTATAAAATGATTGATTTACATAAATCAAATGTCAACGAAATAATAATCCCTTTTTTTGATACCCTTGATGGATCAAACTCTAATCGTGACAACAAAAAAATTGAACAGCAAACCTCTGCAACTATATTAAGAGAGGTAACCGGAAAAAAGGGATTTGTTGACATGGTGAAAGAATTAGAGATATGCTTAAAGGATACAAAGAGTATCCTTTTAACACAAGAAATTAATTTTGATGATTCTATAATTTATGAATTCGCATATAAGATTTTCTTCTTTGGTGTACATTCAGAATTTAGCACAAGTGGTAATATCCCAGCACCTATACAAAAGGAAATAAAAAAGTTCATCGCAGGAAAACAAAAGAAATATAAAGACAATTTAATTTCAGGGGCTAAGCAAGAAATAAATACGCGATATGTTCCATTTCAAGGACACGAATCGAGATTAGGTCATTATTTTAGACATTTATTTCAAACAGTGAAGTATGTTGTTATGCAGGAAACCATAGGCCTCTTGGAATATGGACACACACGACAATACCTAAGAGTATTACGTGCACAGTTATCTAACTCAGAACAATTATTATTGTACTATAATTATTGCTGCGGACCGGGTATGAATTGGGATCGTTTAGGAAACAAAGGGTTTCAATTCTTAACTAAATACAGAATGATTCATAATATGCCCGTTGATAGGGTTAAGGTAGTTGAAAATCCTAGACATCATTTTAAAGATTATATCTGTAATCATTGTACTGAAGAAGATGAGCTTTTTGAATGGGGCGACAAAAAAGAAGAATTGAAATGCAATGAATGATATTGAAACTACGATTGGAAGATACATAAGCAAAAATAACCAAGTTTATCAACGATACAATTCTTGGAACCATTGTTACAAAGCTTTTGGTAATATAACTTTAAGTAATGACAATCTAGCACTAAACCTCGGGTTTTATTTAGCCAGTTGGGGTATGTATCGAGGTTCAAGTAAACTCTTGGAATGCGATTATTTAGTTCACGTTGAAGCGGTTCGTATACTTAAGGAGAATTATCATTTACGGTGTAACCAGAAAAACGAAGTAACTATTGACGATATCGGGAGAATCCATTCTCTTATTGAAAACCTTTCATCTTATTATAAAGAAATTCACTCTGTTACCCCAACAGACACTTTAATTAGTAAGATAATTCTGGGAACCCTAGGTTGCTTACCTGCTTTTGATCGTTTTTTCAATTCGGGGGTTAAATCTTCTGGAAATAGCTTCAATAACTTGAAAATTAAAAACTTATCGAGCCTTTTTCAATTTATAGAAGACAACCATTTGGCTCTAAACAAAATCAAAATAAACAATCCTCAATATCCAATTATGAAACTAGTGGATATGTATTTCTGGCAGATTGGGTTCGAGGAAAATAATTGACATCTTGTAAATTAGGCCTCTAAGTTTTTAGGGTCAAATATTCTTTGAAGTCTGTAAACAATCCCCACATTGATTGTTTATCCACTCAAAATAGTTAAAAACATTGGTGTACACACCGAAAAGTTTATCGTTACCACATTCTCCTGGAGGACCTTTACTGGTTATACCCATCAATACTCCACGGTCACCAATATAAGTAAATAATGGACCTCCACTATCGCCAAAACAAGTATCTGTAAAAGTTCCCGACGCGCATATCATATTATCCGTAATCTTATCATTAATAACTTTATAATTATTTACACATACTTCTTGACTCTTTGCCACAACGGTAGCTCTCATTAAAATACCTGTGCCATTACCATTATTATTTGTATACCCCCAGCCTGAAATATCCAATTCATTGCCTAGTTTCCGAAATTCAATGTACTCATTAATGTCGGGAGCTGTTATAAATTGATTTGGTGAAGACTCCGTAATTGGTTGGCTTAATCTTAATAATGCTATATCATTATCGAGGCTTACATCATCATAATTTGGGTGTTCAATAATTTGAATTACATCATAAATTTCCCCCCCTGAATTTAGATTGGATGAATTGGCAAAAACATAAATTTCATCCAAATTCCTTCGTACAACGTTTCCAAAGAGATTTTCTTTATATAAACAATGAGCTGCGGTTATTATCCATTCTTGATTTATAGCGCTACCTCCACAATAACAATTTATATCTCGTGTTGGCTCAAGTAAAGCAACCTGCCATGGTATGTTTCTAATATCATATACTGGTCTCCCACCAATAATTTCTGGTTGAAGTTGTTCTTCAAATAAAATTTGATTCTCTTCTACCTGTTCCTGTGTTTGTACGCCCTTTTCTCCATCAATTTCCGGAGTTTTTGGACCACATCCAATTAAAATCAGAAAAACTAAAATTATTAGGTTAAATTTTTGATTATTGTTTATTCTGTAGAATGTTTTCATAACTGGTAATTACTTTTTGGTTAAATCAATACTTATTCCAAGATAGAACTTTGGTCTTATGTTAAAATCAAAGCTAATATCGTCTTCAATCATTGTTGTTCCTGTAACCAAGTCTCCAACCTTTAAATCATTTAATTCTGGAAACCAAGTAAAAACCATACCTCCTGACAAGGTGAAATTTGGTGCCAATTCCGCTCCACCGCCTAAAAAGAACAAAGGTTTTTCTTTTGAAGGGCCTATACCGAATTGTAGAAATGCGGGTGTTTTGGAATTATTATTAAAATATAAGTTGAGGTAAGTTGCTATAGTTATTTCATTTTCCTCATCCTCTGTTCGAGTTACTATGGTTTCTCCTGCATCATTAGTAGCCGTTCCATATTGGGGAAAAGAAAGATTCGTATATAATACTCCGCTGCTCAATACAGGTATAAATGTTGTCTTCTTTCTTACATTAATGATGTAGGTTTTACTGGAATCAATTTTTATAGTTTTTCCCTTATTATTAAAATTGATTTTATTTGCTTTCAAGGTAATTTCATGTCTTTTCTCTTGATTTAAATCAAGTATTTTATGAATTGAAAACTTATTAGTAATACTAGTATGTTCTTTACTTTCAATTTCCTTAAATAGCTTCTCCAATTTTTCATACTTGGTAGCGTTATCTTTTGTTATTAGATTAAATTCATCTATTTCCTTACCAAGTTCTTCCAACTTACCTTTGATGTAAGATTTGAAATAAAAGTCCGTTAACTCAAATTCAATTTCATCTAATTGCTTTAAAGCTTCCTTGTATCCTCTATTTACTTTTTCAACCATTGAGGAAATTCCCTCTAATTTTTTTTGATTGTCAATTGTTGTCTTCTTTATTTCGCCAATATTTTTTATAGCTTTTAAATTGTTAAAGATTAAATCGAAGTTGCTTTTAATAGTATCATTATATTCTGAGTAGTTAATTTCTCCTATAGCATCCCAAAATTGTTCATTGTCTTGAAAGAAATCTTTTTTTTGCCCCGTTATAACCAAATACATTTCAATCAATTGTGGTTCAAGAGTCAAATTTGAAGGAGGATTAACGATTGGTTTATTTCTTTTACCCGAGGTTTGTAATTTAATTATAGACTCTGCGCTACTTGTTGAAAATTCCTTTGAAGCAACAAATAACTCATCATCAAAAGATTTAGCTGAGGTATTAAGAGTAAATTCTAATGGGTTTAGAAAATTTGCGTAAAGATTATATTCATCAGATTTGACTTGAAAATAATTCTTCTCCATCAATGTTTTTTCCGATTTACATTTTTGATCAAGGTAAAACATGATTTCATAGATTGATTTTAAAGCAATGGTTACGTCATTCTCTACAGTCTTACTTTTTTTAATTTCATTTCTCCCAAATTGAGCTGCTATCGGGACATATGACAACAAAAAAATAAATAGAATATTAAAATTTCTCATTCAACTTTACTTTAGAATTCAAAATTATGGCGAGAGTAAACGAAATAACATCCCCACAAATAGGTATTTTCTCCTAGTTCCCTGGAAACAAAAGGGTTGCAACCAAAAAATGGAGCCATAGCTCCATTCTTTATTGAAAAAATGCGTTGAACTTAATACAGGTTTGCCGCTTCTTCTTTACGGTCGCGCTGGTGGGATTCCACGATAAAATAGATGGCTATAAAGAACAATCCGATCCATTCTGCCCAAAGGAGGGTATACCATTGGTTGTCTTCCCCGTAGACCCATGTGATCAAAAAGTAGACGGCCAAGGCCACTAAGGTCAAAATGCCCAATACATCCCCTAGGGTATTTAATTTGGTTTCCCGGGTCAAAATCATGGCCAGGGCACAGCCCACAAAGAAGATACCCGCAAAAATATAATGCAACCAGGTATGGTTTACATGGTCAAAATAAATGACCCCAAACAGTGCTATGCCAAACAGGATATTATAGCCCTTCCCAAAGCGGCTTTTGGCCCGTCTTTTATCCGCTTCATCTTCCTGCTGGGCGGACATGTGCTGTGCCCCATTAAAAATAAAAAGCGCACCCGCCAAGGCCAACAAACTGCCAAACCAGTAGCTATGGGGCATAAAGACATAATTGCTGATACTGGTCCTAAAGTGGCCTTGGGTAGATGGGCAGGTGTCGGTCAAAAACAACACCAAAGGGGTCAGGGTAAGGACGGCGGCAATAAAACGTTCCGCTTTGGCGAAGTGGTCCACTTTCTTGACCACCTTTTTGGCCGTTGTCTTCATTTCCTGCATGTCCATAAGCGATGGTTTTTAGGTTAGAATTCGTATTTCCTTTCCACGGCATAGCGTAACAGTTCCCCTGCCCCGCTTAGACCCAGTTTGCGGATCATGTTCTTTCGGTGGGTGTCTACCGTGCTCTTACCAATAAAGAGTTCGTCCGCGATCTGGTGGCTGGTATGGCCCTTGGCGATGAGCTGCAGTATCTCCCGCTCCCTGGAGGAGAGTACACTTTTGGAGCTGTTTTTTTCGGTGTCCGGTAAATGGATTTTCTTATCGAAATAGGTCTTGCCTTCCGCTACGGTTCTAATGGCCTCGAGAACGACGTCCAGACTACTGTTCTTTAAGATGTAGCCATGGGCCCCGGCATCCAACATTTGCTTTACGGCCTCGTCCTGATCGAACATGGTAAAGGCTACCACCTTGGTCTGTGGGGCTTCCTTTAAAATGAACTTGGTCGCCTCTATACCGTCCATAATGGGCATACGAATGTCGCAGAGCACCACCTTGGGTCTTCGGGCACGGACCAGTTGCAACAACTCCTCACCGTTATGTGCCTGTCCAATGATGGTGATGTCATCCTCATACTTTACATAGGAGGCCAACCCGTCTATCAGGGCCTGATGGTCTTCGGCAATGGCTACGGTAATCATACGGGTAGGTCTATAATGATGGAAGTGCCTTTGCCCGGCACACTGTCTATGGTGAAATTTCCTTCCAAATGTTCCACCCGTTTTTCAATAGTGGTAAGTCCCATGCCCGTTTTTGTTTCGGGCAAGGCAGCACGGTCAAATCCGGTACCATTGTCCTCTACAATGATGTTCAACAGTTCCTCATGCTGGGTGAGTTGAATCCCAATTCTGCTCGCTCCGGAATGTTTAATGGCATTGGCTACCAATTCCTGTACGATTCGGAAAATGGTTAATTCTTGCGAATTTTCCAATCGGTCCCCCATACCAAAATCCTCCACGGTGACCTGTAGCGCATTGGTGCGGGAAATGACCTCCGCCATTTTTTTGATGGCGGGCAGCAGCCCTTGGTCGCTCATCACCCCAGAATTTTTGCTGTGGGCCATCCCGCGGACTTTTTGGTAGGCCTCTTCCAATAGTTTTTGGGCACTTTGCAGTCCGGGGTCCTTTTTACTGACCTGGGCATTGTCAAAATGCAGTTTAATAGTGGCCATCAAGCTTCCCAGGTCGTCATGCAGTTCGTTAGCAACCCGCCTACGTTCCTTTTCCTGCCCCTCGATCATCGCGTCGATACTGACGAGTTCCTGTTCCTTAAGCAGGTTGTCCACCCGTTCCTGTTTTAAAAGGGACTCCTGTTCCGCCAGTTTGCGTTTTTTCGTAGTGTTTTTTTGGAGGAGGATGGCGATTCCGGAGCCCAATAATAGCGCAATGGTGGCCGCTATACCCCAGTTACGGTTTTTAAGACGCTTTTTTTCAATGACCAAGTTATCTGCCCTTAACTTTTCGTTGTCGTATTTCTCCTGTATCTCAGATATGGAAGTGTTTTGTTGGGCCAGGTTAATTTCATCCTTTATAGAATCATATTTATAGAGATAGTCATAGGCATTTTCAAAATCACCCATGTAATAGTAGGTGGCATCCATATTGCCGTACAATATTTTTTTTGTCTTAGCTTGATACATTTTCACCTCCAGTGTTTCGGCTTGATTATAATACTCCAATGCTTTAGCGTAATTATTTTCACGCCGATAGGTGTTACCAATATTGTTCAACAAATCGTGCCATTGATTGGTGTTTTTTAAATGTCCGTTGTTCTCTTTTAAAAGTTCTAGCGCCTTAAAATACTGTATGCGTGCACTATCGTTTCTTTGTAACCGATTGGAATATACCGCGCCCATATTCATCAAATTGGTAATGGCGAGCTTGTCATCATTTCTTTCAAGAAACATTTCATAGGCTTTTTTAAAATGGGACATTGGAACACTAGGTTCCACATCTTCAAAGGTTAATCTTCCCTTTAAATTATAGCCCTTGGCAAGTAATTCAGTGTCCTTTGCTTTGATGGCGTATTCCCAAAAATCTTCAAAATAGCCTGGGTCTACTACCAAATTATTTTGGCTTTGGAGTAGACTGCTGATTTCCAAATCCATTAAGGCCACTTCTCTGGATAATCCTTGTTTAACAAAACCATCCTTGGCCAATTTGTAATAGTGAAAAGCGGAATCCTCCTGATTTAGCCCCTCAAAGGCCTTGGCTACTTCAGAGAAATACTCGGGTCGCTTACCTTTTTCATTCTGATGCTGTTGTAAAACTTGCCTAAAACTGCCTTCATCATTATATCTTTTTAACATCAAAAAGAGGGAATCCTTTTCCTGCCCCAAACTAAACTGTTGACACAGGAAAAGTATCCCTATGATAAAAAAGGTTTTGCTATTCATTGCCGCCAATCACATCTCCTCCAGATTCCGCCGGTTTAAATGGAAAATCCAATTCCTGATAAAATTTGTTTTCATCATTACAGTTCCCTTTATTTGCTTCTACAACAGCTTCTTCGTACGACTCTGATTTTCTAACCATTTCGCGAAAATCGTTTTCAATTTTATAAGTGGGTTCTTCTTGATCAATAAAAAAGACTACCAACAACTTCTTATTGTTTTTATCTTCCAATTGTTCTCTGAGACCTTTAAGCTTTGAAATTCTAATTCTTCTTTCTTTACCTAAAAAATCCCCTTCGCATGGCGTGGGGCTAACCACGTCAGCTTTAATCCATACCAAAATGGCGTTGATTTTATCGGAGGATATATTTTTAACATAATTAGTCATACGAAGTTTGTTCGATGTAACTGGAACTTCTATATAGATTCGATTGTCATCAATGCTAAAAAAATTCTTGGTTTTATCATCCAATCTATAACGTCTCTTTTTCAATTGTTTTTCTTTTTGTGTAGGATTTTCTTCTTTTTGTTCTTTTTTATCATTTTTCCCAATGGCTAGAAACGGGATTAAAAATAGAAATGTGATTAATGTAGTTTTCATGCTTTGTCGGTTTTTTTGGTTTGGTCAAAATTGGTTTATAAACCCAAAGGGAAATATCCCCATGAGTAGGTATTTTTTGGTCTTTGGCCGCTCCCTTTCTTTGTTCCCGTAAAATAGGCCCATTTCTGGATAGCAGCAATAACATATTTCGGGGGAACATTGGAATTGCGAACAGGGTGGGCCTTTACAAGATAAGTGATTGTGCTTAAATACCCTAGCAAAATAAATTTGAATAGCCCCAATTTCCAAATGAAAAACCCACACCTTTAGGTATGGGTTTTCTGCTTCATGTTTTCCCACATGGACTTCTTTCGGCTACCCTCAGGACAGACTTCTTAAGCAAGGTTTGTTCACAAAAACTATTCTAGTCTAAAATAATTTTAACAGCGCCAAATACGCGGTTTTACTCCTCTAATAATCCACCTTACCACATCCAGTACGGTCAGTTGACTATGAACATACACGTCATTTACCGATACTATCATAAAAATCAATACCTTACCGGAAGCAAATTTTCATTGCTAGTCCATGCCGTTATTATGAAAAAAACAATATTTACAATCCTAGTTGCCATTTCTCCTTTTTTTGGATCTTCGCAGGATGCTACCATCGTCAACCAGTTTATCAATTCGTTGACAGCAACACAAAAAGCAAAAATTGTTCAAGATTTTAACGCGGAGACCCGAGACGATTGGCACTTTCTGCCCTGGAGTTCCTTTGAGCGACAAGGATTGTCTTTAAAGGAACTAAACCCGGAACAAAAAGCCTTGGTCCATAAGCTGCTTCAATCTTCCCTTAGTGATACCGGTTATCAGCAAACAACGGAAATCATTGGTTTGGAAAAGGTGCTGGCGGCCAGCTCCGGCGACCCCGTTTATAGGGACCCAGAGCGATACTATATTTCCATTTATGGCAACCCGTCAGAGGAAGATGTATGGATGTGGACTTTTGAAGGGCATCATGTTTCGCTCCATTTTACCACCGTTGGGGATAGTGTTTCCTATGCACCCCGATTCTTTGGTTCCAATCCTGGTAGGATTATGGAAGGGGAACGGAAGGGATTCAGCCCTTTGGTCCATGAAGAAGACCTGGGGTTGCAACTCATCAACATGTTAAGTAGTGACCAGAAAAAAATGGCAATCTTTAGTGAAGTGGCCTATAATGATATTGTAAGCTACAACAAGCCCAGTGCAGAAAAAATTGAATCAGAAGGTATATTGGTCAGGTCTCTGACCGACCCGCAAAAAAAATTGCTTATGGATCTCATCTATGAATATGCCTCCACCATTCCCGCGGAACAAGCTATGAAGCGCATGAGTAACATCCGCAATGAAGAAATGGACGACCTACTATTTGCGTGGGCCGGTGCAACCGAATTGGGAAAAGCGCATTATTATCGTATCCAAGGAAAAACTTTTATGATTGAATTTGATAATAGTCAAAACAACGCCAACCATATACATACCGTATGGCGCGATTTTGAAGGCGATTTTGGAAGGGACTTGCTAAAGGAACACTACGCCAATCACCAACACCCACATTAGATTTTTATCACTTTGAGTTAAATAAAAAACCCACACCTTTCGGTATGGGTTTTCTGCTTGATGTGGTCCCACGTGGGTTAGTTCGCCTTGCTCATGGACCAGAGAGAAACCGCTTCTGCAAATAGAAAACCTAGGGCCGTAAAACGACCCTATCTGTTTTTTCAATTTCTCAATATTGTCAAATGCCATTTGGATATCTCCAAATTGAAAAAACCCACACCTTTCGGTATGGGTTTTCTGCTTGATGTGGTCCCACCTGGGCTCGAACCAGGGACCCCCTGATTATGAGTCAGTCTCTTTAAGGTCTCAAATGGTTTTATATATCTTGAAACGCCCATTTTATGGGGATTTTAATTATCTTTAAATTCGTTTT